>PWGO01000086.1 GCA_003554525.1 Syntrophomonadaceae bacterium
AGTTTTGCCGCGGCCTGAAGCCGCGAGCACGGAACATTTTATGCGCAAAGCAGCGAGCGAAGGTATAACACAGACCCGAGGCGCCCCTGGTGCTTATTAGAGATTAGTGGTTAGAAAAGAATAACACTACCGCGCAAGATTTATACCAGATAACAATCCCCGGTGGCTTAACTGGTTACCACGTGACAGTAAATAAAAGCGATTTTAAGCCCACACCGCTTCAAAATCAAAATTAATGGTAATATCCGTATTTAAATCCCTGGCGGGAACATTTAAGGGAAGGGAAAGACAAAATTCCAGCTTTTCCTCACCCTGCGGAGCCAGATATCTCCCTTTCCCGGGTTTCTTTTTCAACTCCGCCAGGCTGGATTCGTAAAGAACCTCCCGTGTGCGGGGAACTTCTTCTTTTACCATTATACTTGCCGCCAGAACATTGGGCAGGTACGGGTTCTGCACGCCGGGCTTACCTCCCGGGCAAGACCATCGGGCAGTAATAAAATAAAGTACATCAAAATCGCAGGTATTTTTCACCAACGCATCCAAAATTACGCTGTCACCTGGCAGTATATTTATTAAAGTTTTTATGCGTGGGTAAGGCTCTACCACTACCCCGCTATAATATTTGTCCGGGGGGAAAACCGGAAAAAACCCGCTGCTTCCATTCTTGTTTTCCCATTTCATGCCTTATCCCTACACCTCCCGTTAAATTCCCTTAAATAATAGATGTCCTGATCTTTGCTAATAATATATGCAGCCTGGCAAAAGCAGGTACTAAAATAAAGGACTGCCTTTCGGCAGCCCTTTAAAACAAGCCGGATTATAATATTACAGGCAGTTGTTATTGTTGTTATTGTTGTTATTGTTGTTATTATTATTGTTGTTAATCTGCGGCTGTGGCGGGTAGGGAGGCCAAAGGGGAACGAATTCGGGACACTCTTCCAGAACCTGCGGGCATTCCGGGGGCTCGGGACAGAAACCGTAAGCAGGTATAAGCAACTGCACATCGGCGTAAAGCTTGAAAACAAGCTGTTTGCCTATACAAACTATTACCTCAACTTCGTTTACCGGGAAAATCTCGTAGCAGTCCAGGATAACCTCGCACTGTACCAAAATCCGGGGATCCAAAATGCGGTCGCTAAATATCACCATTTGCTCTACATTAATCGGCTGACTTACAAACTGTTTCCAGTTTTCTTCATCCAGGTACCAGAAACCAAAGCGGTACCAGAAATCCACCCTGGCCCGGTTAGTATTGGGAACTTTTTGGCAAACAAAAGGATGATTTTGATCAATCACCAGTTCAGGTTCTTTGCACTGCACTTCAAGAATCTGTCCTACCACCGGAAAAGATTCTGCTGGAAGATTAATTCTAAATTCATTTTGAAGCACCTTTTGACAGCTTTCGTATACCTTCTGCGTCTTTATACATACCAGCTCGTTGGGGGGCGGGCAGTCAGGGTTGCCCCATTCATCTAAAGGGCAGGGGCCCGGCTGCGGCATATCATTATTGTTATTGTTGTTGTTTACATTATGTTCATAGCCAAAATAGTTTCTGTTTTGGCCGCATCCCATATTCTCTACCTCCTTTATATTCTTATTTACTTCAATTTTATAATATGATGCTTGAATAAAAGGTGTTACAGCAGATAGAAAAAAATTAAATTCAACATATACTCATATAAAATACTTTTTTAATGACCCGTGTAATACAATTTTAGCGGCCTGGAGCATTACTTTTTTCCTTAGAAAAATAATGAATTAAAATCCATACCAAAACATATAAATTTTAATGAAAAAACTGCCCGAGTGCACCTACCACAATTAAAAAGGGGGTTTGTTTCCTGATGCAGCTCTTGAGCAGCGGAGATAAAACTTATAAAACAGAAAAACTACTGAGGGACTGTAACGAGAACATGTACTGGATATTGCAGGAAAAAGACAAAATCCAAATCCACACCTGCGATTCTTCGTACAGTTCCTCCGGCTGGTCTCCCGGGGAAACACTGGCCCATAACGCGTGTATCCATGACGCTACCCTGAACAAAAAAGGGGATATTTGTGCAGTAATCGTCGACAACCACAATAATTTTATTTACCTGCGGGGCTACCCCGGGAACTGGGAGGAAGAAAACTTTAACCGTGAAGAAAAAATCAAAACTGTAAACGGTTTGCAACTTCTTGCGGATCACCAGCAAAAACTGCATTTAATATACCTTCTTACCGTAAATAACGGTGAAAGGTGGTGGCTGCTCCATCACCGGTTTAACGGCAGCCGCTGGGAAGAACCGCGGGTCATCGATTTTGGAAGCTTTGGCGCCACCAACTACGGACATGCCCTGGTAGACCACTGGAACCGGCTGCACCTGGTGTACCGTGTAAATACGGGAAACGAAGCCCCCCTTTACTACCGGCTATTTTCTACCGCCGGGTTAAACTGGTCTAAAGCTTCGCAGCTTGCACCCACCGGGGAAAACTCTTTTCCTTTTCTGGCAGAAGACATCAACCAAAACCTGCACCTGGTATGGTGCTGCCACAAAAATAACCGCTACATAATTTTGTACCGTCAAAGAATGCGTGGCGGGTGGCCAATAGGCAGGTGGTACCCCCCGTTGGAGCTCTCTTCTCCCCTGGAAAAGCCGGGGCTGCCCTATTTAAAAGTAGAAGAAGCGCGCCTCACCGCCTACTGGTTAACCGGGGGAGAAATAAACCAGCGCTGTTCCCTTAATTCAGGCAAAAAGTGGGGCGAGGTAGAAACCCTCCCCCTGGAAGAAGGGGCCAGGCCGGTAAAATTAACCTCCCCTTCCCCCGGGGACCAGCTGCCGCGCCCTTCCTGGTTCATAACCAATGAAGAACCGCTGCCACAGCATACCCCCTTCTACAGGGAAGAAAAAAAATCACCTAAAAAAGAAGATGAACTTACAGGCGCTTCCAAACACGACAGCCGGGATATGGACTTGCAGGTAGAAAAAAGCCGGAGCCTGGAACAACCGGAAGCTGAAAAGTCCGGCTCCGAAATTTTTGCTCCCAGGGCGGAAATAACCCGTTCCCAGCATCAACTGCACGAAGAACAAAAGAGGCTGGAAACCCTGAAACAAAAACTTGTAGAAAAAGACAAGGAAATGATGGAGATGGAACAAAACTTCAACCAGGTTTTAAGCAATTTAAAACAAAAATTTCAGCAATCGCGCAACCAGTGGAACGAAGAAATTGCCAGGTTAAAAAAAGAAAATAAAGAGCTGCAAATTAAATACCAGAAAACCACAACGAGATTAAAAAACAAGGAAGAAGAAACAGTAAAATTAAACAAAAACCTTACTTCCCTTCGCTCAGAGTTAAGTGAACTAAAAAAAGAAAACAGCTACTTGAAAGAAAAGAGCAAATCCCCCCTGGCCAAATTTTTGAGAAAGATACTACAAAACAAATAACAACATTGTCACCAGCCGGGACGGTAAATTTTACAGCTTGCCGCCCTGCAGCTTTGCTGCTACAATATGATTGCAAAATAATCGAACATCAGTTCGACGCCAGCTGGATACAAGTTAGAAACGTTAAAAACAGGGAGGCGCTTTCCTTGAAAAAGATGTACCAGCAGTTCAAATGTAGCCAGATCATGCTTCCCGAACACCGCCGGGAACTGGAGAAGCACGCTGCACTGAAACAACACGAAAAACAGGAAAGCAGCTCCACTGCCGACGAACAAGAAAAAGAACAGTGGGACCGCCTGCTGCAAGCCTCTTTAAAAACAGGACAAAAAATAGAATTAACCATACTCTCCCGCAACCGCTGCCGGGAAATAAGCGGCTCGGTAGAAAAGATATACTCTTCCTCGGGCTACCTTCTTTTTAAAACTGCCGG
>PWGO01000186.1 GCA_003554525.1 Syntrophomonadaceae bacterium
CAGGTGGTTATAACTTAAAGGGTGGGCTCTTTTACGCACAAAACTTCCGAATGATCCCAATACGAACCGTCCCAGTGTCTTACAGACAAAAGAACCGTCCCAGTGTCTTACAATAAACTAACTAAAACCCCGTATAAATGCATTATAACATCCCGGGGTTTTGGTATGGAAACAAAAATAAATGTAATAAAAAGACTGTGGTTCCTCTCCTAGAATATTTCTATTATCTGTACCATGGCCAGCCCCAGCAGGATAATGAAGATAGCCGGAAAAACAAAGTATACCAGGGGAATTAAAATTTTGACCGGGGCTTTCATGGCTTCTTCTTCAATTTCCTGACGCCTTTTTTGACGAATGTAATCCCACTTATCAGGCAGGCTTTACAAATTTATGTGGTAAAAAATATCGATCGGACCGACGCTTTCGTGTCTGCCTCTATGTTGTCATTCGGACAAGAAGAAATATATTCTTATGATAGGGATTTTGACAAAGTGGAGGGTATCACCAGAATTCAACCTTAGAGGGACAAAGGAAACCGTCCCCTGACACGCTCTCCTGACACGCTCCAACCTCGACTTAATATAAAATACCCCTTACTTTAACAGCCAGGTTATCCGGCCAGCCAAGTTAAGGGGTATTTTACGGTTATTTTACGGTTATTTTACGGTTATTTTATTTTACTTTTAAATGCTTTTCTTAATGTAACTCATGATGCCTGACTATTACCGTAGCGGTATCGGATTCGTCACTTGTTTCCAGCTGGAATCTATAGCCATCTACCTCAGTATCGGCTATAAAGCTTTCGCTTCTGTATGTCGTTTCACCCGGCTCAAGCGTTATAGTCTCAGTCCTGCTTTCCTCCTCACCGTTAACATACATGGTAAAGGTAACCATCTGGGTGCCCTCTGCTTCCCCAGCATTCTTCACTGCCATGTTTATTTCAAATTCCTCCCCGGCATTTACTTCCTCAGGGGCATTTATACGGGGTATGAACTCCGCTTCTGCTTCGCTTACCACTCGCACATATTCGGTAGCTTCAGCATCATCTGTTTCAAGCTCAAACCGGTAGCTCTCCTCCGCTTCAGCAGTGTAGGTTTCCCTATCAGCCCAGGTCTCACCGGGCTCAAGGGTCACTTCTTCACTCCACTTAACTCCAATTTCCTCATCTACTATCTTGCGCATGTAAACTTCCTGCGTAGCTTCACCGTCTCCCATGTTCTCTACGGCAAAGGTTACAATAAATTCCTCTCCGGCATTTACCTCCTCAGGGGCATTTATACGGGGTATGAACTCCGCCTCTGCTTCGCTTACCACGCGCACATGTTCGGTAGCTTCAGCATCATCTGTTTCAAGCTCAAACCGGTAGCTTTCATCCGCTTCTGCAGTGTAGGTCTCCCTATCAGCCCAGGTTTCACCGGGCTCAAGGGTCACTTCTTCACTCCACTTAACCCCAATCTCCTCATCTACTATCTTGCGCATGTAAACTTCCTGGGTATCTTCACCATCACCGGTGTTATTTACGGCAAAGGTTACAATAAATTCTTCCCCGGATTCCACTTCTTCAGGAGCTTCTATCCCCGGGCTAAAATGGCCTTCTTCCTCCTCAAAGGAGAGTGCAAAACCATCTGAAACTACCTTGCTGCTACTGGTTTCTCTACAACGAACCAGTTTGACTGCAATATACCTGCCTTCCACTACATCATCCGTATTGGCAAAGTCTTCTTCAGGGATAAAGCCTTGCTGAAAAGTTTCTCCGGGGCTCAAGCCAACCATATCGTGGAGAAACTCCATATCCAGTTCTACATTTACCCACCTGCCATCTTCATACCTGAGCACACCAAAGGTCCTGGCAAATTCGATGTCGGTCCTGCCATTGTTTATTACCTCAAATTCTACTTCCTCCGCGGGATCAAACTCTTCACCTTTCACCTCTAACTCCGCGCTGAAATCGGTGCCTACATCCAGGTAAAAGACATCGCTAAATTCATTTGCAATACCTGTCTCATCACACTTGAACTTCTGTGCTACACTATAGGTAGCTTTCCTGGGTTCATCTACAAAGTCGCTTGCTGGAACAAAGGCCCGGGTTTCCGATTCGCCCGGCTCCAGGGTAACGGGTTGCTCCGGCCAGGCCCGGTCTAACTCTACTGTTATCCAGCCGGTGTTATCTTCTTTTTGGGCCCCGGTAATTGACCCTATGTTCAGCCGTTCACCAGGTGTATCTCCTGAAGCAAGTTTATCTTCGGTGTCTCTTCTTCCAATTCGCATCAACCCATCATCCGAATCCTCTTCCTCGTCCGAAAAACCTTCCCCTTCCAATAAACCTACTGCTTGAGTAAATACTGATTTACAGATTTCTCTAATATGGGTGATGATAGGTCCGGCTCCATCTCTTTCTAAAACATCTCCCGGGTATACCTTTCTTTCTTCGTCAACAAATTCTGCATCCTGGTCATCTTCTACGGCAACCATGTAACTTACGGTAAATTCTCGTTCAAAGGTTAGGGGGGTTTCGCCGGTGTTTTCTATCTTGAATTCAATCTCTTCATCTTTTTCGTAAGTGTTATTTTCCACCTGCAGGCTTACTTCCGGCTCTAAATCTGGCTCTATCTCTATCTCTATTCCTACATCAATATCAGTTCTTAATTTATTTTCTATATCTTCTCTTACTGCAGCAGGGCCTCCCAGTAAACCTACACCTTCCAGTTCCTTTTTACTCATCCACTCTTCAAACTCGGCAGGAACAGTATCCCCTACCAGCTTTATGCCTGCGTTTTTTTGAGCCGCCAGCACTCCGCCGGTAAGGGCATCCGGGTATTCCTCTCCCGTAGCCACAATTACTTCTTGAGGCGCAGCGGCATCAGGGTGTTTTTCCACAAATTCTATGGCATTGCTGTAATGATCCGGGTTGTTGATATGCACCGCCTCTATTCCCAGTGCTTCTATTGCTTCTTCTACATCTCCCACTGCCGTCACCTTCTCGGCCCGCTGAAGCACAGGATGCACCTCCTCCACTGCTTGGTCCTGCCTGGTGAGCACTATTGGATGCCCCTCCCTGGCAGCGTAAGGAGAAACCACCAGTGCATCTTTAAAGTCGGTTCCCTTGACCAAAAAAGCTTCTTCCACCTCTCCCAGCTCATCAGCAATCAACGCAGAGGTGTGATAACGGTTTTCACCGCCTATCCTCTCGGTTTCCAGCCCCATTTCCTCCAGCTCTAACTCTACCTCTACCGATACAGCAGCTTCCCCGCCAAGTATTACTGCTTCCTGGGCTCCAAGCCTTTCTATTTCCTCCACAGTGGATTCGTGTATTTCTCCATAGCGGCTAAGGAGCATGGGAGCCTGGTAATGGTGCGCAAGCGGAACCCCGGATAAAGCATCAGGGAAATTATCACCCCGGGCTATTACCACTTTATGCGCTTCCTCCCAACCTTCTTGACTAATAGCTACAGCAGTTTCATACCTGTCTTGACCAAAATATCTTTCTATATTATTTTCAGCTTCAGCTTCTACTGTCTTCTGTCCAACAAAAATGAAAGCAAACAACAATAACAGCATTAAACAAAATGCTTGCCGCATATACATAAAGCCTCACCTCCGTACGTAAATTTACTTGCTTGATTATTTTGATATATATACACAATTTCCTGCCGGTAAATTATATTTATTTTATATTAAGCCTTTTGCAAAATTATAAAACCCTGCAAATCAGGGACTTAGGGGGTGAAATAAAAGGACTTCACCCCATTGGTGGAGAATTTTACAAGTAACCAAAAACAAATCCACCGGAGGTGAAGTCACTTGTACTTTCTCCAAAAAAATCTTTTTTCCTTCGA
>PWGO01000085.1 GCA_003554525.1 Syntrophomonadaceae bacterium
ACATTAGAGGGAGTGGAAGCCACAGTCAGCGAAGCCGACAGCCGAAGCGGGCCGGCCAATAGGAGTTTGGCCGCCGAGCTCTCGCCATGGAGGGCGAATTGCGAGGGAAGCCCGCTGAGGCAAAGGCTGAGCTGAAACTGTGGGCCCTCGACCGATACGAGACCGAGCCGACACACCCCGCCAGCGGAACAACACTACTTGCTACTTGCCTTGCCGGTGTCAAGTGTGTATAACGATCAGCCACCAGGGGGGAGGAAGATATTTTGGGTTCCAATGTTAGTGATATTACCAGGGTACAGCCTTTCTAACCTCCAACCTCCAAAGTCTAATTTCCAATAGTCACTTGATTATTTTTTTCACTTTTCACCTCTTCGTTATAACCATCCCCGGTATTCCATGGCTTCTGCCAGCCTGCGGATAGCATACATGTAAGCGCCGGTCCTCATATCAATTTCAGTCCGGTTTTGTATAAAGTCGTAAGCCATGCGAAAAGCATCGGTTATCTTTTGTTCCAGCTGCTGGTTAACTTTACCCTGGTTCCACTGGAAACCGTAGTTGTTTTGCACCCATTCGAAATAAGAAACAGTAACTCCGCCGGCGTTGGCCAGGATATCGGGAATAACCAGCACACCCCGGTCTTTTAATATCTTGTCTGCTTCCGGTGTAGTGGGCCCGTTGGCTCCTTCTGCAATAATTTTGGCTTTTATAGAACCGGCGTTCTTTTCAGTGATTTGTTTTTCCATGGCAGCAGGAATCATTATTTCGCAGTCGAGGTCAAAAATTTCCCAGGCTTCAACTGCGTCACCACCCTCAAATCCTTTTAGAGCGCCGGTTTTCTTTTTGTGGTGGTACACCTGGTTTACATCCAGCCCTTCCTGGTTTATTACACCTCCGCGGGAGTCGCTTATAGCAATAATTTTGGCACCCGCGTAATCCAGCAGCCTGGCAGCGTGTATTCCTACGTTTCCCGCTCCTTGTATTACTACGCGGGCTCCATCCAGGGGGATATTTAAAATATTGGCCGCTTCTTTAACAGCATAGACACAACCCCGGGAAGTTGCTTCTTCCCTGCCTATACACCCGCCAACAGGGAGGGGCTTACCTGTTACTACCCCAAAAGCGGGCTGCTGCTTTATATTGCTATATTCGTCGGCCATCCAGGCCATAACCTGGGCATCGGTATATACGTCCGGTGCGGGAATGTCAATTTGGGGGCCCAAAAAGTTTCCCATGGATCTAATATATTCACGGCTGACTCTTTCTTTTTCCCGCATGGACATGCTGCGCGGGTCGCATACTACGCCACCTTTGCCGCCCCCAAAAGGTACTCCAACCAGGGCACATTTCAAGGTCATCCACATGGAAAGAGCCTTGGTTTCTTCTACGGTAACTTCGGGGTGAAACCGGATTCCTCCCTTATAAGGCCCTAAGGCATTGTTGTGCTGGGAGCGGTATCCTTTGAGAAACTTTACTTCCCCGCTGTCAGTTTTCAGGGGGAATGAAACCTCAATAAATCTAAAAGGTTCTTTCAGGTACTCGTAGGTTGATTCGTTTAAGTCCAGTTCTTGTACACAATGGTACATCAGGTTGCAGGTGGTATTGAAGGTACTTTCATGTTCTTGTTGTTGATTAGAAATAGTAACTACCTCCTTTTTTTGGCATTATTATAGTTCGACAGCACGTGAAATATTCAACAACGGCATGTGGGATTCCTTCAAGCTTTTTATACGTGTATATTGTCTTAACCTGAGAGGTAAAATAAGGTAAATGCCCGGGCCGGCGGAGGAATAGAGGAATAATTGACAGTTAGTAAAATTCCCGGCCAGGGCATATGCTGTGGTACCATTTACAAAATAAGTTCTGTAACCTTGCTTATGTATCCTTATTATGCTAAAATAAGCGTGGATGTAGTTTATCTGTGCGCAAAGAGTGGGTTTTTCCCACTCTTTAATATTAATAAAGATATTAATAAAGATTCTCTTTTTTTTAAAACGGTACGGAGGTTATGGATTATGAAAAAGAGTGAAGTGGCCGGAAAAGTGGAGGAAATAGTATCGCCTGCGCTGGAAGATAAGGGATATGAGCTGGTGGAAGTGGAATGGAAGCCCAAAAACGGCACCTGGAACCTGTGCCTTTATATAGATAAACCGGGAGGAGTTAATATAAAGGACTGTGAGGTGGTTAACCACGAAATTTCCGATCTGCTGGATATGGTGGATATAATACCGCATAGCTACGTTCTGGAAGTTTCTTCCCCCGGTGTAGAGAGGCCTTTGAAAACCTGGAGGGATTATGAAAAGTATACAGGGAAAGCTATACAGGTTTCTACCTACGAGAAAATCGACGGCCAGAAAAAATTTTACGGTTGGCTGGATTCTTTTTCCGAAGAGGAACTGGTGTTAAATAAGGACCAGGGGGATACAGTTTGCATCCCCTTTTCCAAGATAGCCAGGGTTAAACTAATGTTTCGCCCGGATCAGATATAATATTGAAATGAAATCAGCCGCAGGTTAGAAGTTTGAAGAAGGGAGGCGTTTGAAAAAAGTGAATACGGACTTTTTTACTGCCATTGAAGCAATTGAGAAAGAGAAAGGAATTGACAAAGAAGTTCTGTTTGAGGCTATTGAAGCGGCCCTGCTTTCGGCATATAAAAGAAATTTTAATGCCTCTGCAGCCAATGCCCGGATCGATATAAGCCGGGATACCGGTGATATCAAGGTATATGGCAGCTTTAACGTGGTGGAAGAGGTGTCCAACCCAAAAATGGAAATACAGCTCGATAAAGCACGCGAGGTGGAGCCGGAAATAGAGGTTGGCGAGGAGCTGGAAATGGAAGTAACCCCCAAAGAGTTCGGTCGCATAGCCGCACAGACTGCAAAACAGGTGGTAATTCAAAGGATCCGGGAGGCGGAAAGGGAAATAATATACGAAGACTTTATGGACAAAGAACATGATGTGGTTACCGGCGTCATCCAGAGGTTTGAACAGAAAAATGTGATTATTGACCTGGGTAAAACGGAAGCTGTTTTACCGCCGTCAGAACAGATACCTTATGAAAGATATGAGCAGGGCAGGAGGATAAAAGCTTATATTTACGAAGTAAAAAAGACCACCAAAGGTCCGCAGGTTATGCTTTCCCGGACGCATTCGGGACTTTTAAAAAGGTTGTTTGAACTGGAGGTCCCGGAAATATATGAAGGTATAATTGAGGTTAAAAGTCTTGCCAGGGAGCCCGGTTACCGTTCTAAAATTGCCGTGTGGACTGCCAAAGAAGACATAGACCCCGTGGGGGCCTGCGTCGGCCCGCGTGGCAGCAGGGTGCAGACTATAAGTAACGAGCTCAAGGGAGAAAAAATTGATGTAATCAAGTGGAACGACGCCCCGGAAGTCTTTATATCCAGCGCTTTGAGCCCGGCTAAAATATCTTACGTTAAAGTGGACCAGGAGGAGAAAAAGGCCAGCGTAGTAGTTCCCGATGACCAGTTATCCCTGGCTATAGGGAAAGAAGGGCAGAATGCCCGGCTTGCTGCCAGAATATCCGGCTGGAAAATAGATATAATAAGCGAATCCAGGTTGGAAAAGATGGAAGCAGAGGAAGAAAAACCGTTGCAAGAAGGTGAGCCGGCAGAAGAAGAAAGCGAGAAGGAAGATGCAGAAGGAGAGTTTTTTACTGCCCCTGAAGAAAGCGAATTGGAGGAGGAGAGTGATCTTGACGCGGCGACGTAAAGTGCCCTTGAGGGTATGTGTAAGCTGCCAGGAAAAGAAACCAAAAAAATCTTTGATTCGCATAGTGCGGACTCCACAGGGAGAAGTCGAAATTGACCGGACGGGCAAAAAATCAGGACGGGGAGCTTATTTGTGCATGGACGAAGAATGTCTGAGAAAAGCCCGCAAGGGTAAAAAGCTGGAGAAGCATTTAAAGCACCCCATCCCGGATGGTTTTTTTGATACATTGAATTCTACTATCAAGGAATCGGCGCAGTCACAGGGAAGTAAAGGAGAATTAGAAAATCGGAGGTGAATTGTTTGAGCAGTAAAGTCAGGGTTTATGAACTGGCCAAGGAGCTGGGGACTAACAGCAAAAAAATAATACAAGTATTAGAAGATATGGATATAAAAGTCAAGAACCACATGAGTACTATTAACGAAGATACAGCTCAACAGCTGATTTCTCGCTTGACAGGTAAAGAAGGTGTCTCGGAAGAAGCAATGCCCGGCAAGCAGCAGGCCCAAACTGCAGAAACCGCGGAAAAGGATAAAGCGGAAAAGGATAAAAAGGAAGAACAAGAAAGGGAAGAAAAAAGGAAAACAGCGGAAAAAGCCGGCACTTCAACCGTTCAAGAAGAGAAGAAAAAGGATAAAGATAAAGATAAAGTGAAGCCTTCATCTAGTAGCCAGCCCAGTAGTAGCCAGTCCAGGCCAGGGCGGAAAGCAAGGAAGGCCCGGAGTGCCAGGCAGGCGGCAGGCGAGGAAAAAATCGGGTTGAAAAAAATAGTTCTGGAAGGCTCCGTTATTGTTAGCGAACTGGCCTCTAAGCTGGAGGTTCCCTCTACTGAAATTATATCAAAACTTATGGAAATGGGTATAATTTGTAATATAAACCAGGAAGTGGAGCCGGAAGTTATTGAGCTGCTGGCCGAGGAATACCAGGTGGACGTGGAATTTCACAAGGATCCCGTGGAAGAAAAGTTGAGGGAACGGGATGTGCCCTATGATAAAGATAACGTGGTTTTGAGGCCTCCGGTGGTAACGGTTCTGGGACACGTAGACCACGGGAAGACTACTTTGCTTGACTATATTCGGGAAACCAGCGTAACCTCCCGGGAATTTGGGGGAATTACCCAGCATATAGGGGCTTACCAGGTTAACGTGAATGAAAAAAGAGTGGTTTTCCTGGATACTCCCGGCCACGAAGCTTTTACTTCCATGAGAGCCCGGGGGGCCCAGGCTACGGATATTGTAATCCTTATAGTTGCGGCGGACGACGGGGTAATGCCGCAAACGGTAGAAGCCATAAACCACGTTAAAGCCGCTAATGTCCCGCTAATAGTGGCCATAAATAAAATTGATAAAGCCAACGCTAATGAAGACAGGCTCAAACAGCAGCTTTTAGAGCAGGAGCTGGTTCCGGAAGAATGGGGCGGCGACACTATATGTATCCCCATAAGCGCTGCCAAAGGTGAAGGGGTAGAAGAGCTGCTGGAAATGATTCTTTTGGTTGCGGAGATGAATGAGTTTACAGCCAACGAAGAGGCTGCTGCTTACGGGGTAGTAATAGAAGCAAAGCTGGACAAGGGGAAAGGGCCTGTAGCCACGGTGCTGGTTAAAGACGGGACCTTGAAAACCGGCGATCCGGTTATTTGCGGCCATATTTACGGTAAAGTAAGGGCCATGATAAACGATAAGGGAGACAGGGTAAGTGAGGCCCTTCCTTCCACACCGGTGGAAATACAGGGGCTTACCGACGTGCCCCAGGCCGGGGACCAGTTCCAGGTAGTTAACGATGAAAAACTGGCCCGGCAGCTGTCGGAAAGAAAGTCGGAAAAATTAAAAGAGGCGGCGCGCAGAACGCAAAAAGTTTCTTTTGAAGACTTGTTTAAGCAGATCCAAGAAGGGGAAGTTTCCGAGTTAAACATTATAATTAAAGGTGACGTGCAGGGTTCTATAGAAGCCCTGGAAAGTTCGCTACAGAAATTAAGCAATGAAGAAGTTAAAATAAAAATTATTCATACCGGGGTAGGACCGGTTACGGAAACCGACGTAATGCTGGCTTCTGCGTCGGAAGGGGTGATTATTGGTTTTAATGTACGGCCCAATGCCAAAACCCGCAAACTGGCGGAAAAAGAAAACGTGGACATCAGGCTCTACCGGGTAATTTACGAGACTATAGAAGATTTAAAATCCGCCATAAAAGGTATGCTTAAGCCCGAGTACCGGGAAGTGGTACAGGGAACTGTGGAAGTAAGGCAGCTGTTTAAAATATCCCGAATAGGAACCGTGGCCGGTTCCTACGTAACAGAAGGGAAAATTAACCGTAATTCACTGATCCGGGTGTTGCGTGACGGCCAGGTAATTCACGAGGGTAAACTTTCCTCGTTAAAGCGTTTCCAGGAGGATGTAAAAGAAGTAGTTAGCGGCTACGAATGCGGTATTCTTCTGGATGGTTTTAACGACTTAAAAGAAGGGGATATACTGGAAGCCTACACTTACGAAGAGGTTAAACCTTAGGCTTTAAGTTTTAGTTTAAGGTAAATGCCCGGGTTTTAATCGGAGGGGAAGTTGGGCCATGTGTCAAGTTACCCTAAGCCTGAGTTATTACTACGGGATTCAGGTTTAATATTTTACCAGTGCGGTTTCTTTAAGTGTAGCACAAGGTGTGTTTCAGGCGGAAGCTGGTAAGCTAGCAGTATAATCCTGATTCGTAGCCGGGTAGTCAAGATTTATTTATGGGGGGTTATTTTATGAGTAATGCAAGAATTCAGCGGGTTTCCGGTTTAATTAAAAAGGAAGTAAGTGAACTTATAAGGGAGCTTAAAGACCCGCGTATCTCCCCGGCAATCACCAGCATAACCGATGTGCAGGTATCGCGAGACCTTAGTCATGCCTGGGTTTACGTCAGTATATTAAAAGATGAACAGGAGAAAGAAGAGATAGTTTCTGTGCTGGATAAAGCCCGTGGGTTTGTCAGAACCGAACTGGGCAAAAGGATACGCCTTCGCCACATACCGGAGATACACTTTATTTCCGACGATTCTATAGCCCACGGGGCCAGAATAGATGAAGTTTTGAAATCATTAAAGCAAGAAGAAGAAAAGGAAGAGGAAGAAAAGAAAGAAAAAGAAGAAAAGGAAGAGTAGTTATGGGTTTGGACCGGTTGCCGGAAATTATTAAAGAAGTTATTAAAGAAGAAGATTCTTTTACGATTATTTCTCATACCATGCCTGACGGTGATTCTATTGGTTCCACTATTGCCCTCTCCAGGGCGTTAAAGTTGGCCGGGAAAGAGGTGGTAGCTTGCTCTGTGGATGAAGTGCCCCGTAAATACCGTTTTTTGGACAGGGAAGGAATTGTAGTAAACGATGTATCCGATTGCGGTTCCGGGTCTTTATTTGTCCTGGATTGCAGCGATGTTTTTCGGATAGGCACGGAACCTGATTTTATTAAGGGCTTCCACCGGGTTATCAATATTGACCATCATATAACCAACAACTATTTTGGAGACATAAATATTGTTGATCCGGAAGCTTCGGCTACCGGTGAAATTCTTTACCGCATGATTAAAGAGCTGGCGCTGCCTGTAAACCTGGAAATTGCTGAGGCTCTTTATACGGCAATTATAACCGATACCGGTTTGTTCAAATATGAAAATACTTCTCCCGAAACTTACCAGGTAGCTTCGGAACTGTTGAAAAACGGGGTTAACCCCGGAATAGCCCAGCGCATATTTGATGAGTATCCGCTTGATTACCTTCTGTTATTAAAACAGGCTATTTCTACTTTGGAAATGTGGGATCAACCAAAAATGGCGTGCCTGACGGTTAGCGAAGAAATGAGGCTGCAGTGCGGGGCCTCCATGGAATCGCTGGAAGGGCTGGTTAATTATGCAAAAAATATCGAAGGCGTGGAAATAGGGGTTCTTATTTATTTAAACAGTTCCGGCGAAGTGAAAGTGGGGTTAAGATCCAAAAACGTGGATGTCAGTAAGATAGCCGAGCGTTTTAACGGGGGTGGGCACAAGAAGGCGGCAGGATTTAAAATAAAAACAGATTACCAATCTATTAAAGAGGATATAGTAAAAATATCCAGGCAGCTGACCTGAGGTATTTTCCAGAGGTGAACATGAAAGGATTTTTAAGCGTTATAAAACCTCCCGGCATGACTTCTTTTGATGTGATAAGGCTAATTAAAAAGAAGAAAAAAAAGCTGAAAATAGGGCATACGGGAACCCTGGATCCGGGGGCTGCCGGAGTACTGCCCCTGTGCCTGGGCAAGGCTACCAGTGTAGCCGGGTACCTGGTAAATACGGTTAAACGCTACCGGGGGGAAATAACCCTGGGAATAATTACGGATACGCTCGACGGTGAAGGTGAAATTCTTCAAAGGCAAACGGTTTCTGCTCCCCCTGAAGAAACGGTGCGGGAAGTTTTTAATTCTTTGACGGGGGTTATATACCAGAAGCCGCCTGCTTATTCGGCGGTAAAGTACCGGGGCAGGCCATTGTATGAATATGCCCGCAGCGGGGAAGGCAAAAATGTAGAGGTGCCGGAGCGGGAGGTAGAAGTTTATTCCTGGAAACTGGAAGAGGTAATAACCACGGAAGATTACCCGCGTATATTTTTTGAACTGGAATGTTCCCCGGGCACTTATGTGCGTTCTTTGGCGCTACAAGCAGGAGAAATGCTAGGCTGCGGGGCTTACCTGTCTTTCCTGTTGAGGGAGAAAACCGGGGTTTTCAACCTGGAAAATTCACATACCTTAGAACAGGTTCAGGAAACGCACCAGGGCCTTGGTTCGTTTGAGGAACTCCTTTATCCCATGGATTATGGACTTTCTCATCTTCCGCGGGTAGTGGTAAAAGACGAGGCGTTGAAAATGATTTACCACGGCAACCAGGTAGACCGTAGCAGGGTAGTAAGTGATTATATACCGGGTAAAGAGGAGTTAGAGCAGGAACCCGGGGCTTTCCGAATACACGACAGGGAAGGGGAGCTTTGGGCTGTAGGCAGCTGGTTAAAGACGGGCGAATCCTTGAAATTAAAGCCGGACAAGGTGCTGGCTCAGGAGCTGCCGGGAGCGGAGGGAAAAGCATGAAAAATGTTTTCCGAATAGATACTCTGCCGGAAGTTTATAAAGAAAACCTGTACCTGGCTTTAGGGAACTTTGACGGGGTACACCTGGGGCATCAGAGGGTAATAGAAACCGTGATTAGAAAAGCCCGCGAGAACTCAGGGTTCAGTGGGGCGCTTGTATTCGATCCGCATCCGGCAAAGGTAATTTCCCCGAAGAAAGAACTTCCTCTGATCACGGACTTGCAGGCCAAGACTGGTCTGATGGAAAAGCTGGGCCTGGATTGTATTATAGTAGAGCCTTTCACCCCTGAAATGGCCCGTATGCACCCGGATGATTTTATAAAGAAATATTTAAAGGAAATAATAAAAGTAAAAGGCATAGTAGCCGGGTACGATTACAGTTTCGGTTACAGGGCCCGTGGTGATACGGAATATTTAGTGGAATGGGGTAGAAAGGAGAATATTGACGTTTCTGTTTGTCCCCCGGTAGAAGTGGACAGGGAACCGGTTAGCAGTTCACATATCAGGGAAAAGGTAAAGAAGGGGGAAGTTGAAAAAGCAGCCGGGATGCTGAACTATTATTTTTTCCAGAAGGGAAAAGTAGTTTCCGGCAAGGGCAGGGGCAGGCAGCTGGGTTACCCTACAGCCAATATTGAAATTTCCCCGGAGCTTCTACTCCCGGCAAAAGGGGTTTACTATACCCTGGTAAAAAAGGGGGACCAGTCGTTTCCCGGTGCCACTAACGTGGGCCAGTGTCCCACTTTTTCATCCGGGAATTTAACTGTTGAAGTTCACCTGCTGGATTTCCAGGACAACCTGTACGGGGAATACTTGACCCTGTATTTTATTAAAAAGATCAGGGATGAAAAGACGTTTTCTTCATTTGAAGAATTAAAGATGCAACTTAACCGTGATGTAGAACAGGTTAAAATGATGCACCGGCAGGTTTTGAACGATGCGTATTTAAGGGTAATATAATATAAACCGGTTTTGCCGACGAGCTGCCGTGGCGCAGAAGGACCCGGCTTGCGGGCATGTTTACATCCCCAGGCCTTTATGTTAAAATTAAGTGCTGATAAGCCAGGAGCTAGGTTTGGCGAGCTCCCGACGCTTTACTTGGCTTTTGGTAATTATAAAAAAAGGGAGGTAAAATAATGCTGACGCAGGAGAAGAAAAAAGAAATTGTCAACACTTACGGAACACACGATAACGACACCGGTTCCCCGGAGGTACAAATTGCTTTGTTAACGGAAAGAATAAGCCATTTGACCGGCCACTTGAAGAGCCACCCCAAGGATAACCATTCCCAGCGGGGGTTGTTAAAGATGGTGGGAAAAAGGCGTGGCCTGTTAAATTATTTAAAGGAAAATTCCCCGGAAAGGTACCAGGAAATAGTGAAGAAACTGGGGTTGCGTAAATAGTTGGCTTTGTTTTGCGGGAGCGAAAAAAGCGGGGTAGCGGTGCCCCGCTTTACTTTAAGGCGGAAGAAAAGTAGTAGCACGGGAAGTAAGAAAAAATATATAAAAAAGGAGGCCTGGTAGTTTGGGTTCTTTTACTATGGAGGTACAGGGAAGAACGCTTTCTATTGAAAGTGGAGAAGTAGCCAAACAGGCGGATGGTGCTGTAATGGTTCGCCATGGCGATACAGTAATACTGGTAACTTCTACGATATCCGATGAGCCCAGGGAGGGCATTGATTTTTTCCCGCTTACGGTGGATTATGAAGAAAGGCTGTACGCTGTAGGTCGAATTCCCGGCGGTTTTATTAAACGAGAAGGAAAGCCCACAGAAAAGGCAATACTGGCGGCAAGATTGACTGACAGGCCGCTCAGACCGCTGTTTCATAAAGAGATGAGAAACGCAGTTCATATTGTTGCTACCGTCTTGTCGGTAGACCAGGACTGTCCACCGGAACCGCTTTCTATTTTGGGCGCTTCGGCTGCGCTATCGCTTTCTAAAATTCCTTTTGACGGGCCTGTTTCAGCTGTGCAGGTGGGGCTAATTGACAATGAACCTGTTGTTAATCCCAACGTGGAACAGCTGGAAAGAAGTTCGCTGGACTTGATAATAGCCGGGACTGAAGAAGCTATTATGATGGTGGAAGCTGGTGCATCGGAAATTAGCGAGGAAAAGATGCTGGAATGCCTGGAGAAAGGGCACGAAGAAATACAAAAACTGTGCCGGTTTCAGAAGGAAATCCAGGAAGCGGAAGGAAACCCCAAAATGGAAGTTCCAGTAGCAAAAGAAAGCCCCATTGATGACATTAAAGAAACCGTAGAAAAAGAAATTAAAGAAAAAATCAATGACGCTATACGGATTGAAGACAAGCAGGAAAGGGAAGAAAAGTTAAACAATATTAAAAAAGAAGTTATTGAAAAATACCTGGAAGATTACCCGGAAAACGAAAACGAGCTTAAACAGGTATTTGAAGCAAGTCTAAAAGAAACTTTGAGAAGCATGGTACTTAACGAGAAAATAAGGTCGGATGGCAGAAAACCCGAGGAAATCAGGCCTATTAGCTGCAAGGTGGGGGTATTGCCCAGGACACACGGTTCTTCCATCTTTGTCCGGGGGCAAACCCAGGTATTGAGCGTCTGCACCCTGGGTGCCCAGAGGGATGTGCAGATCCTTGACGGGTTGGGAATAGAGGAGTTTAAACGTTTTATACACCACTACAACTTTCCTCCTTACAGCGTTGGAGAAACCGGTTTTATGAGGGGCCCGGGCCGCAGGGAAATTGGCCACGGGGCGCTGGCTGAAAGGGCCCTGGAGCCTTTAATTCCAGATAATGAAACTTTTCCCTATACTTTAAGGCTGGTTTCAGAAGTGCTGGAATCCAACGGATCCACTTCCATGGGAAGTGTCTGCGCGGGATCGCTGTCTCTAATGGACGCGGGAGTGCCGATATCCAAGCCAATATCGGGAATAGCCATGGGAATGATTAAAGAAGAAGACGAATACGAGGTTCTTTCAGATATACAAGGAATTGAGGACTTTCTGGGTGACATGGATTTTAAAGTGGCAGGAACCCGTGACGGAATTACGGCTCTACAAATGGATATTAAAGTAAAAGGCCTTTCGCGGGAAATAATGGCAGAAGCCCTGTCCAGGGCACGGGAAGGCTACCTGTTTATTATGGAAAAAATGAACGAGGTTATAAGTGAACCGCGTCCTGAACTTTCCCCTTATGCCCCCAGGATAATAACCATGCAGATCGACCCGGAAAAAATTAGGGATGTTATAGGTCCTGGTGGCAAGATGGTTAACAAGATCACCGCGGAAACCGGGGTAGAAGTGGATATAGAACCGGACGGTAAGCTGTTTATAGCTTCACCGGATAAAGAAGCCGGGAAAAAAGCCCAGGAAATTATTGAAAATCTCACCAGGGATGTGGAAACAGGAAAGACGTACCTGGGTAAAGTCACCAGGGTGGAAAAATACGGCGCTTTTGCGGAAGTAATGCCCGGGAAAGAAGGCCTGATCCATATATCTCACCTGGACCACAGCCATGTTGGAAAGACTGAAGATGTGGTTAACGTGGGAGATGAGGTTATGGTAAAAGTAATAGGGATTGATGATAGAGGTAGAATAAACCTTTCCAGGAAAGAAGCCATGGATAATCCTGGTGGAGGCTCGCCGCCTGACGGTCGCGGTAATTCTCCGTCGCGTGGCCGTGAAGACGATAAGAAAAAGAAAAATACTGCTAACAAAAAAACATAAACCTTAAGGTTTATGTTTTTTATAAACTACTCAAGCCAAGTAAAAGTAAGTTAAGAGGCATTGTGCTTAGCGGGGACGGTTCGAGCGCCACCGCAGCGAAGCGGAGGTCCGAAGGGAAGACGATGGAACCGTCCCCCTGGCGCAGCAGTGGATGCCTGAGTAGTTACATGTTTTTTTGTTTCACGAGTTAAAGATTTGCCCTGACTTGAGTATGCCGCCTCATGTGGCTCGGTAATTTAATTTACATAGCTACAGCTGAAACGGCATAGTTATATAAAAAACAAGTTGGGGTAATTTTTTGTACCGGCTAATCTTGAATCAGCAGAGCTTTTTATATATTTTTCTGCTTGTGCTTTTTATTGGAGCATCAAGTATTTTTCTACACGGCTACTTGCAGTTAGAAAAAGAACATGAGCCAGTTTATTTTGTAGATACCAGGGAAAAAAAAGTAGCTTTTAGTTTTGAAATACTGTGGGAAGAAGGTTACCTGGAGGAAGTACTGGAGGTTCTAAATGAGAAAAAAATTAACGGTACTTTCTTTTTGACCGGGGAATGGGTAGAAAACCATCCTGAGCTGTCCGAAGAAATCCTTCAAAAAGGGAATGAAGTGGGAAACCATTCCATGTCGCATAGATCGCTTCTTTTTATGTCGGAAAAGGAAATTTACCGGGAGATCTCTTCTTTTACTTCACTTACACGGGAATTGTTTGACTACACGCCTTCGTTGTTTCGCCCACCTTTTGGAGAATATAACCATCTGGTAGTAGAAACAGCAAGCAGGGAGAATTATATTACCGTTCTCTGGTCGATTGAATCCCGGGATTATACTTTAGAGGAGGGGGAAAAGGTAAAGAAACATGTGCTGGATAACCTGCACCCGGGGGCAATTATAAATATTAAGGTAAACTCCAGGGCTTCAAGCAGCGTGTTACCTTTAATGATAAAAGAAATAAAAAACAGGGGTTATAAAATGGTAACTGTATCCGAGCTGATGGAATAAAGTGGGGCAGATCAGATATCAGGGCCAGCAGGCAAAATATACGTTGGTCAGTTTAAACATTTATGGTTGTTGCCAGTTCGGGGGAGTATGGCGCAGTTTTGTTCCCGTGGCCAGGGGTGCAGATGAGCCGGCAAAAAAGGGAGGGATATACAATTGCGTGAAAAAGTTATAAACGGTCCGGGTAAGAAATTTCTTTTGGGCCTGGCCTTATGTTTTGCATTAGTGCTTTTATTAACCTGGTTTTATAATATGTTTGAATCACCTGAAGTTGCGGGTGGAGTTACCTACCGGGGAATTAAGGTAGAAGGTTACTCCGAGGAAGAGATTCGCGGCCTGGTAAAGCAATTGGCGCCGCGGGATGCGGAGATTCCAAGGAACGCACAGGTGGATTACAAAAATGAACTCATAGTTCCCGAGGTTAACGGGGTGGAAGTGGATATAGATGCCACGGTCCGCAAGATAATGGAAGCTCCCGCTGGTCGGGAAGTAGAACCGGAACTGATGGAAATAACTCCCCTGGTGGCATGGAGAGATTATCCGGCGTTACCAGCATATAAAGGTAACCCTACTAAAAACAAAGTTTCTTTTATGATTAATGTAGCCTGGGGAGAAGAATATATTCCGGATATGCTGGAAGTTTTGAAGGAAGAAGAAGTAAAGGCCACTTTTTTTATAACCGGGAAATGGGCGGAGAAAAAACCGGATTGTTTGAAGAAGATTTATGATAAAGGCCATGAAATCGGCAACCACGGTTACAGCGATGGGGTGGTAATGAGCGAGCTGGACTGGAATGAGATAGAGGAATCGCTGTCCAGGACCAACGAGGTAATATATCACCTGGTGGGAGAAAAGCCCTCTTTTTTTACTCCCCATAAAGGAGATTACCACCAGTTAACCCTGGAAATGGTGTGTCGCCAGTCCATGAGGACGGTTTTGTGGTCCCTGGATACGGTGGACTGGAGCAAGCCGGGTGTGGAAAGAATGGAACGCAAAATAAGAGAAAATATTTCCGGCGGAGATATCATTTTAATGCATCCCCTTGAAGAAACCATCGAGTTGCTGCCCCGCATTATACCTTATATTAAAGAACAGGGGATGGAGATTGTTCCCGTAGAAGAGCTGCTGGCCCCGGCATCTTACTGAAGGGTTTGCAGGGGCAACCCGGGTACAGGGTTCGTGAACGGTGTTAGATGGTAAAAAAATAAAAAAATATAAAGCAGATAGCAGGTGAAACGTTTTGAAGGGGTGGGCAGGTAAAAAAAAGTTAATAACCGTATCTTTACTGTTGTTGGTATTTATTCTCGGTATAGCGTTACTCAGTCCGGTGGAAAACTTTCAAAGATGGCGCTACGGTGTGCCCGAAGGGGTGAGGTTGCAGGGCAGGCCGGTGGAAGGAATGTTAAAAGGGGAGGTAGAAGAAGTTGTAGATATGCTGGCCCGGGAATTAAATGTAAAACCAAGGAACGCGTTTATTAATCCTAAAACTGGTAGTATTGTTCCCGGAATAAAAGGGGAAATGGTACACCGTTCGCTTACTGTGGAAAGAATTATGAATGCGGAACCACATACCAGCAGGGAAGTAAAAACTATAAAAGTGTACCCGGAAATAACGGATAGATTGTTGAGCGGCATAGACCGGCGGTTGAGTTCTTACCACACTTTTATAGGGGGTGGAGGAGGTAGCGGGAGAGTAGAAAATATTGTCCTGGCTACCAGGTCTTTAAACCATGAATTGATAACCCCGGGAGAAACTTTTTCATTTAACCGGGTGGTAGGCCCGAGGACTATGGAAAGGGGATACAAACTTGCTCCCATAATAGTCGGGAATTCAGTAATTCCAGGTAGGGGCGGCGGTATATGCCAGGTTTCTTCGACGCTTTACAATGCCGTATTGAATGCAGACCTCGAGGTAGTAGAAAGATCTCCTCACAGCAGGCCGGTTGACTATGTCCCCCGGGGGAAGGATGCCACAGTAAGTGATTATATTGATTTTAAGTTTAAAAACAACACCGACAGGTACCTTTTGCTTAAAACTTCTACGCACGGTTATGGTGTTCATATAAGCATATACAGCAGCTAAAGCATAAACATTGTCACGAGAATATTTCCTTTTGAAGCTTATCGGAATTTATAAGTTGGAGGAGTTTGGAGGTTTTAATAAACTATCAGGCATACTTGACAGTTTCTCCTGGTAGCGGTAACCTGATTATAACCATTTTATAACTATGTTAACAGGGAGGTTATTATGGATAAAATCAAAGTAGAAATACAAAAAATGGATAGTGCCAAAGATCTTCCACTTCCAGGATACATGACTGAAGGCGCTTCCGGAATGGACCTTTATGCGGCAGTAACGCAGCGAGAAGTTATTGAACCGGGTGGAATATTTCTTGTACCCGCGGGTATAAAGATAGCGCTGCCAGCTGGTTATGAAGCCCAGGTTCGTCCTCGTAGCGGTCTGGCGGTTAAAAAGGGGGTTACGGTTATAAACGCCCCGGGAACTGTAGACAGCGATTACCGGGGGGAAATAAAAGTAGCCCTGGTAAACCTGGGAAAGGATTATTTTTATGTTAATCGTGGGGACCGTATAGCCCAAATGGTTATACAGAAACTGCCGCTGGTGGAGTTAACAGAAGTGAAAAGTGTTGATACCACCCCGAGGAACGAAGGAGGCTTTGGGCATACTGGAAGTTAGCAACAGCAA
>PWGO01000141.1 GCA_003554525.1 Syntrophomonadaceae bacterium
GGCAACGGGGAAAAAGAGGACAGGCCTGCCGAATATTCCATACAAGAAAAAATTGATAAAGCAGAAAACGGGGAGACAATTGAAATAGATAAAGGCACCTACCGGGAAACAATAGATTTTCAGGGCAAAAACCTCACCCTGCGCAGCAAAGATCCGGAAAATACCGAGGTAGTTAAAAATACAGTGATTAAAGGAAATAACGGTCGTCCGGCGGTAATCTTTCAATCCGGGGAAAACGAAGCCGTACTCGAAGGTTTTACTATCAGCACCGGGGAAGACACTGCAGGAGAACAGGTGGCCGAAAGAGTATACCATGATAACCTCCATAATAACCTCCTGGAAGAAGAAAACCACCTTCCCCCTTGCGCGGTAATGGTAACCAACCATAGCTCTCCCTCTATTAAAAATAATGTAATAACCGCAAACCCGGGAACAGGAATCAGTATTGACGCAAATTCTTCTCCCACGGTTGCCGGTAACTTAATTACCCGCAATTCAAGGGGTGGAATAATAGTATTAAACAGCTCTTCACCGGTCATAAAAGATAACGAAATTAAAAACAATTACTCCAGCAGCGGAGCCGGGATTAAAATTCTGGATGGCGGTACCCCCCTGGTTGATGAGAACCGCCTGGCAGAAAATCACGCCCAAAACAGGGGAGGCGCAATAGCAGTCGGCCTGAATTCCTCCCCACAAATTGAAAACAACACTATTTCCAACAATACAGCCGGGCGCGGCGGGGGTATCGGCATTTACATGGAAGCTTCACCCACCCTACACGAAAACCTGCTGGAAAACAACGAAGCTGAAAAAGGTGGTGCTGTTTGGGTCTGTCGGGAATCCGACCTTGAATTAAGCGAGCCGGACAGCAATATCTACAGCCGCAATGAACCGGGAAACATCAAAAAACAGGAAGAAATCAAAGACGAAGACAAGGATACAGAAGAAGAGACAGAACAGGCAGGTTTTTATAAATCCAACGGGCTTATAAAATACCAGGATATGGATCTAATGCAAAAAAGCAAAGATGAAATCCGGAATATCTTCGGGGAACCGGAAGGAATAGACTCGCTCATGGGCTCTATACTTTACAGCTATCCCGACCTGGATTTCAGGATTTCCATAGACCCTCACGAAGAAAAAGTTGACGCTGTTTATATTACCGGGGGCAAATTCATGGACATACAAGCAGGCATGACTTTTTCCGAAATAGAAGAAGAGTGGGGAAAAGCCGATGAAACCTATTTCTCTGAAACCGAGTTCCAGGAATACGTAAATTTATATCACCTGGATAATTACACGGTAAGGTTTTTTGCCGGAGAACAAGAAGCGCCTATCAGCTACATCCAGATTCAAAAAAAATAACTTGCAATTTACCACAGGGAGGAATAAATTAATGGGGTATTACCACCTGGAGGTCGGCCAAAGGGTTAAAGTGCATACCGGTATAAACCTTCCTCCCATAGCCGGCAATATTACCAACATGGTAAAAGAAAAATTATATGTTACCCTGGAACGGCCGGCCGACATTGAATTAAGCGGCAGGATTACCGTAGAACTGGACCTGGAAGAAGATGCAGCCTATCTTTTTACCGGGCGTGTTGAATCCGTCCTGAAACTGGGTGATACCACCCTGGTAATACAGGAGGCTTCCGACATAGAAAGATACCAGCGCCGGGAGTTTGTCCGGGTTGACGCGGGTTTGCATGTAACTTGCTACAATTCCAAGTACGAGCATAATATTAACGGATTGATCCTTAACATATCCGGGAACGGCGCTTTAATCAGCACCAAAGAACCCCTCAAGGTCGGTGATTATTTTAAATTAAAATTTACTCTTCCCCTGCAAACCAAAGAACCGCTGGAATTTGATGCAGAAGTAGTAAGGGAAGCCCAGGAGCCCGTGGAAGGAGCTCCCTGGAATAATAAATACGGTTTTAAATTTATCAGGATATCACAGGCACAGCAGGATAGAGTAATGAGCTTTGTCTTCCGGGAGCTCACCAAAAAAGGAAGAAACAAAAGTTAAGGTAATATTAATTGCAATTTAATACATAAATACACTGGGAGGAATTAAACTTAATGGATTTTTACAAGGAAAATGAAATCAGGTCCAATAAAGTAATGATGAAAGCAATGTGGGTTATTTTAATTTTTGGCATAGTTTCCATCCCCGCGCTTAACTTTGCAGGCATCGCCGACACACCTAACATGAAATATTTCTATATTGCCAACGGGTTTAATTTAATCCTGTTCGGAATAGCCCAATACCTGGTTAACCATTTCAGCGACCGCCTTTACCTCAAGTATATCCTCATATGTAAATCCACCCTGGCCGTAACCCTGGTGGTATATTTCCTGCAGATAGGATTATACGTGGCACCATTCTGGCTGGTGCTGGTAAGCGTGTCGGCCATATACTACAACACCCGCTTTACCGCACTGGCCGGAGCCATGGCGTTTGTCTTAAATTTGGTATTCCTGGAAACATTGCCGGGAGAGGACGTGGAGCACCTTAGTATCACTGAAATGATCGGCAACCCGGTTACTTTTATCATGGCCTTGTGCGCCATATATTTCACCGTGGTAAGGGGTAAAGATTTTGTAGAAAGGGTTATGAAAGCAGAAGAAGATTCTACCCAAACCAAACAAGAGCTGGAAGAGCTTATTGAAAAAGCACGGCGTGCTTCCGAAGAAGCCTCTTCTATGAGCGAGTCCCTCTCGCATTCATCCCAAAATATTAGCGCAACCGTGGAGGAGGTGGCTTCCACTACCAACGAGTTTGCCTCACATATCCAGTCCCTTTCCGAACAAACCAGCGAAATGGCCAAAGCCAACAAAGAAGTAACAGGAAGGGCAGAGCAAGGCAATGAAAAAGCCAGGGACGCCCTGAACCAGATACAGACTATTAGAACCGTGGTAGACGATGTCCACACCTCCGTAGAAAGCCTGGTCCAGAAAACCGCCAAAATTGAAAACCTGGTATACAGCATTAAAGAAATATCCGACCAGACCAACCTGCTTGCATTGAACGCGGCCATTGAAGCTGCCCGCGCCGGGGATGCGGGAAAAGGGTTTGCCGTGGTGGCCGATGAAGTTGCCAAGCTCTCCTCCCAGACAGCAGAAGTAGTACAGCAAATAAGCGAAATAGTTTCCGAAAACCAAAAAGAAGCCCGTCAAACTATGGAAGATATTAAACGGGGAACGGAACAGATAAGCTCCAGCACACAAGTAATTGAAGTAACGGGCAAAGAATTTCAGGAAATAGCCAATTCCGTACAAACCGTATCCCAGCACGTGCAGGACATTGTAGCCATGACCAAAGAACTGGAAACCAGCAGTGAAAACATAGCCGCCACCACCCAGGAGCAAGCATCTTCAGTGCAGGAACTGGCCGAATACGCCAGAGAGCTGGAAACAAGTTCACAGCAACTTTACCACCACCTGGAAAACCAGGACCGGGAGGAAGATGCCGGCAACGCCCAGAATATTGAAACCGGTTCCGGGGATAACACCAGTGATGATTAAGCCCCCAATTAAATTAGCAGCCCCCCCCCACCTTTAATTCCTCCCCCACAAGAAACAGGGTAACTATTCAAGCCAAGTAAGGACAAGTTAAGAGGCATGCTGCGCCTGCGGGGACGGTTCGAGCTTCACCTTTAGCTGTGCGCAAGGCCGAAGGGAAGACGATGGAACCCTCCTCCTGACGCAGCAGTGGATGCCTGAGTAGTTACGAAACAAGAAGAAAAAAGCCCGCGGCAAGGAAGTA
>PWGO01000050.1 GCA_003554525.1 Syntrophomonadaceae bacterium
GTTTATATCGGAAGTGCTGTTCTTTAGCTTGTCCAGGTTTTCCTGCCCCACCCTGGCTCCTTCCGAAACCTCCTCGCTGTCAGAGGATATCTGCTGCACCTGGTTGGAAACTTCCTGCAAGTTAGTGGAGAGCTCGTTGGCCGTGGCCGCAATGTCTTCTATAGAAGAACTCAGGGAATTGGCCGAATCCGAGAGCTTCCGGCCCGATTCCTGGACCAGGGCAGCGGTTTCCCTGGATTCCCCTAAAATACTGGACAACCTTTCACCCGTATACCTTGCTTTTTCTTCCGCCTTTATGACAAAGCGCAGGAATTCAATACCTTTTCTATTTACTACAATGGCGGCGGCAGAAACAGCTATCAGGCTAACCGGGCTACCCATCATCTCTTCTGGATCCAGGTGTAAGGGGTCGGCCAGTTCCATGGGCTGGATAGCAAAAACAATTGCCAGGTTTAAAATATTTACCAGTACCAGAAAGGAGATTAACAATCTCTGGTTGTTGTACAAAATGCAAAGCAAAATGGGAAAAAACCACAGGGCGGATAAAAACTCAGCCCTCCCGGTTATTAAGGCGGTAATAGATACACTGAAAGTGCCGGCAAGCAGTAAAGGATATTTAACCCAGGCAGCATCGTAACGTAAGTAAATTAAAGTAACTATTATATTAACCAGTATAGTTATACCAAAACTAGGATATAACACCATGGGATCGGTTGCCCCCATATCCGTCACATCCAGCATGGTAAGTCCGGTAATACCCACAATAAGAAATACCCACACCGCTTTGAGAGTTAGCAGATTGGTATCTCTCTCCGATTTATAAGAAAAGCCCTCGTTTTCTTGAGTTTCATAATCGTGAGTTTTATTCTCATTAACCATCTCACCGGCCACCTCGCCAGCCATGTTATCTCCCCCTTAAATACTAATGTTATACTTAACTATTCAGTCTTAACCAAAGCTATGGTAACTACTCAGGCATCCACTTTTAATATTCTTCAATACATGAGAAATAACCTCCCGCCTTTGTAAAAAAATATCGTAATATTGGTTATCTTTTGGATAATTCACCAATTCACCCTTGCTATTTGCGCAATTTTTTTATAATATGAATCATAAGATACATGTTTAATTCTGTACACAATTAAAAAAATCCTTCCACCTTTTGGATGTGATGGCGTATGGTAAACGCAAAAAATAACGACCTTTCCAGGCTAATCAACAGCCTCCCTGGTATAATCTACCGCTGCCAGCTGAGCAGAAGCTGGACCATGGAGTACATAAGTGAAGGGTGCCTGGGAATCACCGGCTACAGTTCCCGAGACCTGAAAAACGACCGGGTAATTTCCTACGGCAGCCTTATTCACCCGGAAGATCGCGAATACGTATGGAACAGCATCCATGAAGCGGTAAAGCAGGATGACTACTTCCAGCTGGAATACCGTATCATTGACAACGGCGATAACGAAAAGTGGGTATGGGAGCAGGGGCATAACACGGGCATGAAAAAAGACAATACCTTCATCCTGGAAGGCTTTATTATCGATATTACCAGTTACAAAAATTTAAAAGAAAAATTAAGGATTTCCGAAGAAAGGTACCAGGAAGTATTAAGTTCTATTGAAGAAGGATACTACGAGGTGGACCTTAAAGGAAATGTTACAGGTGTTAACCAGGCAATTACAAACATGACCGGCTACTCCCGGGAAGAACTCCTGGGCAATAACTATAAAAAGTTTGTCAAAAACCCGGAGGAAATATTTCAAACCTTTAACCATGTATACCAGACCGGAACCCCGTGCAAAGAATTTCACTGGAAATTCCTCTGCAAAGATAATTCAGAGTTAATAGTAGAAGTTTCTGTTTCACCGGTAAAAAATAAAGGCGGGGAAATTACCGGATTCCGGGGAATCCTGCGTGATGTTACCGATCGTATACGCATGGAAGAAGCTTTAAAGCAGTCGGAAGAACGTTACCGCGAAATTCTTTTTTCTATAGAAGAAGGCTACTACGAGGTGGACCTTAAAGGAAACTTTACTTTTGTAAACGAAGCCCTGTTAAAACAATGCGGATATTCGTACGAAGAGCTGCTGGGTCAAAATTTCCGCATACTGGCCAGGGAACCGGAAAAAGTTTATCAGACATACAATCAGGTTTTTCAAACCGGCGAGCCGGAAAAAAACTTTATCTGGGAGGTTATTACCAGGCAGGGAAACATTGCTTACAGTGAAAACTCCGTCTCCTTAATAAAAGATAAATACGGTCAACCCGTTGGTTTCCGCGGTATAACCAGGGATATTACCGAAAGAAGGCAGGCGGAACTGGAAGTGCAGCTACAAAAAACTCACTTTGAAGCTTTATTCGCTTATTCTACTGACGCTATAGTTTTCTTCGACAGGCAAGAAAAAATTAATAACGTAAACAACCAGTTTATTAACCTTTTTGGCTATTCCCTCAAGGAAATTAAAGGAACCAGCGTAAGCGACCTGATTCTCCCCCCCGAGAAAAAAGCGGAAACCAGGAATTTTATTAACAAGATATTAAAAGGAGAAGCTATAGAGCACGAAACTACCAGCTACCACCGGGACGGAGAAACTATCGAAATATTGTTTAAAGGAGTTCCCGTAGTAGTTGAGGGCGAAGTAGTAGGCGGCTATGCTATATACTCAGATATCACTACCCGCAAGCACTACGAGCAGAAGCTTAAATACATGAGTATGCACGATACACTTACCGGAACTTACAACCGCGCATATTTTGAAAACGAAATAAACCGCCTAAATGACAAAAGTATGCTCCCGGTAACTATTATAGTTGCCGATATAGACAACTTGAAATTCATTAACGATACTATGGGACACGATACAGGAGATAAACTCCTTATAGAGTGTGCACGCATCCTTCAGTCCTCTGTCAGGGACAATGACAGGATTGCCCGTATAGGAGGAGACGAGTTTATTATTATACTCCCCCAAACCGACCAGGACACGGGCTTAAACGTTGCAGGTAGAATTTCACAAAACATAACCCAGTTCCGGGAAGACAACCCGGAAATTCCTTTAAGCATCTCCCTGGGGACCGCTACCGCTATCAACCTTAAAAAACCACTTATGGAAACTTACAAAACCGCAGATAACGAAATGTACCGAGACAAGCTGGCCAAAAGTTCCAAGAGCCGGGGAGACGTTATAGACACTTTAATAAACACTTTAAGCGAAAAAGATTTCATCCTGGGCGGGCACGCAGAAAGAATGAGCAAAAAGACGCGGAAAATCGGGGAGTTCGTGGGCCTCAAACCCCATCAGCTTAACAATCTCACCCTGCTTTCACACATGCACGATCTGGGCAAAGTAGGAATATCGGACAACATCCTATTAAAAAAAGGGACACTCACCCGGGAAGAATGGGAAGAAATGAAACTGCACCCCAAAATAGGCTATCGCATTGCCAAGGCTTCTGAAGATTTAAAGCACCTGGCCAACCTTATCCTTTACCACCATGAAAGATGGGACGGCAAGGGCTATCCCTACGGCTTAAAAGGAGAAGAAATACCCATGGAATGCAGGATCCTGGCCATTGTAGACGCTTTTGACGCCATGACCAGCGACCGCCCTTACCGGAAAGCACTTTCCGCGGAAGACGCCCTTGCGGAAATAAAAAGATGTGCCGGGACCCAGTTCGATCCATACCTGGCTGAAATTTTTATAGAAATTTTTTCTCAAAACAAAGAGGAAAGCCCTGAAGAAGTTAAAAGCGAAGGTGAAAATAA
>PWGO01000181.1 GCA_003554525.1 Syntrophomonadaceae bacterium
CCGAGAAAAAACTAAAGGAGATAGAAGAGCTGGCCCGCCCGTATGAAAAAGATATTAATTTTTTCAAATACCGGTGGTGAGCCCGGGAAAGAAAAAACCTGTTTTAAATGGTTACTGCTGGTGATAATAATGGCAAAAATAGTGAGACAGAGTGGGTAATTTGGAAGAAAGGTTATCGGAATATGTAAACAGGGGCGGGACATTGATAGTTAAAACCCAGGTTCGCAGCGGCGATTATAAGTTTTACCCGGCAACTTGGCCAGCCTGGGCTATTTTGAAGATCGGGCCTGTTTTTCTCTCAAGGGAGTTAAACCCCTGGATATAGCTAAAAAGTGGACAGATGAAGGCGAATTTCCCATTAAGATAAGGGTGGAAAACGTGAGAGGCTCTACGGAAGAAACTATACTGGTAATGGTTATGTATGATGATGAAGTGATAGAAAAGTATGAAATTGAAGCACTGGCTGGTGGAGAAGAAGATGAACAAGTTGTTTACTGGAACGGTGAGGATATACAAGGTAAATTATAACTATAAATATATTAAAAGTTTATAGATTTAAAGGAGATTAGCTTTATGAAGTTATTCGCGACGCGGGGACGGTTCTTTTGTCTGTACTTTATGATCCTATTTATTCTATCCTTGTTGTTAAATCCCGCGATGGTAGCTATTTTTCTGATTGGCAAGTTAGTCCCCTCCCTAATATCTTTTATTATTTGCAACTACTAAGGTTGTGTTAGAGAATACCTCCCACCTTTAATTCCTCCCTCACCAGGCTGGTCTATATGATTGGCGGTAATATAGCTGTAATCATAGTATTTTTATTATCATAATACCATTAAACGACATATAATGGTAATTTATAAAAGTTTCGGGCGTCGTATTATGTAAAAACTCTTTTTAAATTGTTTTATAATTACCGACAGCTTTAACCGGAAATGTTATCAAATACCGCCATTTTAAGCCAGCATTGACAGCAAGAGACAAGATAAAAAATCCCCCCACATGGAATTTAATTTCAGGCTGTTAGAGCAGGTGACAATAATTCCAGTGAATTAATTTGTTATTGAGATTCTGTTGAGAATATTACTTTATAATTATATCAGTAGTTGGCTCCCGCATGATTATTCATAGCCGGGAATACCGGAACCAAGTTAAAGAGAGGAGACCCAGATTATTATTAGAAATATTAAACGCTCCTCAAGTGTGAAAAGAATATGGAAATTTAATTTCCTAAAACAGAGGCTGCTGTATCTTCTTTTCACGGTTGCACCAACGCTTCTTTTATTGCTTCTAACCTTTATGTTGCTTACCGGCTGCAACTTGTTTAAAGACAGCTATAGCAAGCCGGAGATAGATTACGAAAAACTGTCTTTTATTACAGAAATAGATAGGCGGGATACAGTTCCAGAAGGATGGCAGGGGATTTATAAAGTAGAAGATTTATTTAAATTGAAAGATAATCCTTCCGGCAAATATATCCTCATGTCTGACTTTGATCTTTCCACCCTGGAAGAACCCTGGGTTCCACCAGGGCAGGCGGATAATAAGGGAGTTCCCTTCCAGGGAACCTTCGACGGCAACGGGCACGTAATCAGCGGATTAAAATTAAACCAGGAAGAACACCATACCAGCGGCTTTTTAGGAGCCCTGGAAGATGCGGAAATTCGCAACTTAGGGCTTATAGAAGTAGAAGTAGTGTATCCATACAGCAGGACCGGCCCGGGCGCTACGGGAACCGGTTCACTGGCGGGTAGTGCTATTAATACCAGTATTGAAAATGTTTACGCCGCAGGCCTGGTTAAGGGGCGCTTTGAAATAGGCGGAATTATCGGGGAAGCCATAAACGTAACCACAAACCAGTGTTTTTTTACGGGTAAAGTAATCAGCATACAAGGGCAGGCAGCAGGAGGCCTGATCGGTTATGTTACCGATTCGGAAATTAACAACTCTTACTCATCAGGCAAGCTGGAAACTGACCTGCGCGGCGGAGGGCTGGTGGGCTCTCTTAACAGCAGTATCATTGCTGACAGCTATTCGGAAAGCAAAGTTGAAGTAGGCGACATGGCAGGCGGTCTGGCCGGACAGACGGCGGACAGCTCTCTCCGTAATTCTTTTGCTACCGGCCCGGTGCAAGGTGCTTCTAATGTTGGAGGGCTGGTAGGTCGAGCCAACGGGGCCACCACCATAGAACTTTGTTATGCTGACGGTGAAGTAACTGGCACCAGTTTTAATATCGGGGGCCTGGCGGGAGCAATTTGGGATGAAACAGTGATCCGTCAATCTTTTGCCGAAGGGGAAGTTACGGGTAGGAGCAAAGCAGGAGGCCTGGCAGGTATGTGCACAGGCACGGCAACCATAATGGAATCCTACGCTTTTAATTGTTCTGTTGCCGGGTTAGGAGATGAGGATACTGAGTCAATGGTATTTGGAAGAATAACCGGAAGCTATGATACAAACACAAGGCTTACCGGCAACCATGCGCTGGAAAACATGATTTTCTTTCCTGAACGTCGTTATGATAGCTCCAATAATTACCGGGAACAAGATTTCTCAGGGTTAGAAAAAAGGTCGGACGGTAAAGATGGGGCAAACATAAGCAGCAAAAAGGCTAAAGAGCACAAAGCCTACCTTTTAGAAAAAATACTGGAATAGCTCTAACTAAATCCAGGTGATGTTACTTAAGAAGCAATTTTCAACAAAACCCAAATCAGCGACAATTCTTACTGGACGAAGAGAAATTAAAGGTAGAGGCTTTTCTTCTAATTTCTAATTTCTAATTTCTAATTTCTATATTCTATATTCTATATTCTATATTCTAATTTCTAATTTTTTAACATCCTGAGTAGTTACTGAAAAGTTGATAGCGCTCCGGAAAAACAAAAAAGGCTAACCTGTTTAATACACTGGGAGGTTATGATTAATGGCAACGGAATGGTACCTGGCCAGGAAAGATAAATTGTTTGGGCCTTATAGCCGGGAACAGTTGCAGCAGTTATGCAAGGATGGTTATTTATTACCCCATGATCTGGTTTGGTCTTCTGAAATAATAGAGTGGACACCGGCAGAGAAAATTCCGGGATTGCTTGAAGAAAAACAAGCACAAACACATCAAAAAAACGAAAAAGAACCCCCTGATAAGCAGGAACTGGCAGGCCATTCGGAAAAAACGAAGGCGAAGACAACCGGAGGAGGCGGCAAAGCACCACGCCGCGTGTTTTTACTAACAGGTAGTGCCGTGGTTCTACTGGCTGCATTAACCATGGCACTATGGTTTTTTTTATCACGGGATGATTTAACCAGCCTGGGCGCCATGGAAGTGGACAACAGCGGAGGGGTTTTTAACCACGATGAAATCACTTTACAGGTAACTCCGGATTACCTGGAAACTCCCTTTCAAGCAGATATTTACCGGCTGCATAAAGAACCGGAAGTAAAACCCGGCGAAGAATACCGGGGAAATACATATTTACTGATGAATAATTGGCCGCAAATGGAGGGAACAGTAGAAGTAACCCTTCCCCTTCCGAGCTCGGCTAAAAACAGCTCACTTAACAAAGAAGAATTGAACGAAAAACTCTTTATTGCACTGAGCTGGAATCCTGCTTCATCAAAAAGCAACCAGGAAAACAGAACCCGCTGGGCCGAGCAGCTTCTTGATGCGGTAATAGACTGGGAAACCGGGACCATGAGCGCCGTATTGGAAATAGAGTTATGCCCATTGAATACCAGTGAGACGAGTACCTCTTTA
>PWGO01000177.1 GCA_003554525.1 Syntrophomonadaceae bacterium
CAGGGGGACGGTTCCATCGTCTTCCCTTCGGACCTCCGCTTCGCTCCGGTGACGCTCGAACCGTCCCCGCAGGCGCAGCATGCCTCTTAACTTACTTTTACTTGGCTTGAGTAGTTACGATCTCTTAATAAAAATATTTAACAGGAGGAAGAGAGAAAAATGAAAAACCTGGTGCATATTTTTCAAGCCTTAGGGGAAGAAACCAGAATAAAGATTCTTTCCATGCTCGTTAATAAAGAAATGTGTGTAGATGAACTTATTCAAAAGCTGGGCCTTTCTCAATCAGCGGTTTCACACCACGTAAAAGTGCTGAAAAACGCCGGGCTTATCAAAAACCGCCGTGAAGGCAAATGGACACTATATTTCCTTAATAAAAAAGGTTTTAACCGGCTGGAGAAAGGACTCCAGCAGTGGCTCATGCAGATCACGGAATCAGGGGGAAATACGCTACAAAATTAATGTACTGGAGGGGAAATTTTGAGCATCGAGGGGAAAATTAAAATAGTCGAACAAAACCACATGGTAATTGAAAAAATTCCTTCGGGCCCGTTTGAAGCCAACGCTTATACGGTAACCTGCCCACACGCAGGTGAAAGCATCCTGGTAGATGCTCCACACGGCCTTGAACAGCTAAAACACCTGCTGGAGGAATTAAATTTAAAAATGGTGCTTTTAACACACGGGCATTTTGACCATACCGCTTCTTTAGAAAATTTAGCGGAACATTTTAAAATACCGGTAGCCGTGCACGAAAATGATGCAAGTAGTTTAACTGTAATACCCGGCCTTTACCTGGATGACGGGGAGAATATCTCCGTGGGAAACATTACTGTAGAAGTAATGCACACTCCGGGACACACCGGAGGCAGTCTTTGTTTCATAGCAGGAGACTACGTTATATGCGGCGATACTGTTTTTCCCGGGGGACCAGGAAAAACTTCCTCACCGGAGAGTTTTAATCGCATACTCCATTCCATAAAAGATAAAATATTCACCTTGCCAGGGGACACTCTCTTGCTTCCAGGCCACGGAAATTATACCACCGTAAAGCGGGAAAAAGAACTTTTTGACAGTTTTGAAGCCCGTGGGCACCAGCCGGGCCTCTACGGAGATGTAACCTGGATATAACCGCTGAAAAAATTTTTATGTAACTACTCAGACTTTTATTCTTACCTCCGGTGTCAAGTGTGTAACTGGGTTAGCTCACCGGGGGGAGGAAGATGTTTTGACACCAATATTGGTGCTATTCCCATGGGGGAAGGAAGATGTCGAGGCAACAATGTGGGTGCTGCTTGACACCGGGGGGTAAAGCTACTACCTTTGGGATGTTTTTATACTTCCCTGCCGCGGGCTTTTTTCTTCCCCCCGCCGTGGGGGAAGATTAAGATGGGGGGATACCTTTTTGGAGGTTAGAGGTCAGAGGTCGGAAGTCAGAAGTAAAAGACGAGAAAAGCAAAAAAACCTCCTTTCAAGAAGCAATATTTTACCATCGGACTGCTACCCGGTAAAAAGCTTCCCCAAGGGTAAAATTTTCCTCTCGGGCCATTTTTTCCGCCATATCTCTTAAAAATTTCTCTGCCCAGCCGGTAGGCCCACTACCGCCTTCCGACACCTGGCTGCGGTGACACAGTAGAGCTTCCAGTTTTAAGTTAAATGTACCCGTAATATCGCGGCAGTAATTAGGGTTTTCAGCCCCCCAAAGCAAAACCTCACTCACTTTATGGGGATGGAATCCCTGCTCCCACAAATCCGGGTACGCCAGGTGGTCGCGGGCATAGGGGAAAACTGCATCCAGCACTACCTGCCCGGTTATGCGGTGATCCCTGTGCCATATATACCGGCGGTAAGGATCGGTAGTAGCCACAGTATAGGGACGGTACTTGCGTATCAGGCGTACCAGTTCCTTCCTGAATTCAGGCGTGTCTTCCAGGCACTGGTCTTCATAGCGCATAAAGTACACTTCCCGAACTCCCAGCTTCCGGGCTGCCTCCTGCTGTTCTGTTTCCCGCACACGGGCAATTTCCCGGGGATCCGCGCAGGGGTCGGAACTGCCTTTGTCGCCGCTGGTGCAGGCAACATACACTACCTCTCTTCCTTCTTCTACCCACCGGGCTACAGAACCGGCAATTCCAAATTCGGCGTCATCAGGATGCGGAGTAACTACCATTATTTCCGCTGTTTTTGTCAAAGGTTTTTCCCTCCTGGTATAGAATCCATTAATATTCCCAACCATACCATATCTACCCGGGAGTGTTTAATTTGAAACAGGATTATTTTAACCGGGAAAACTATCAGGAACACTATATTATTCGAAATTACCCCCCCCAAGACCTGCCCGCTTACTGCAGAATCTTTCAGGAAAAAGAAGAAAATGAGGCACTCGGGCACTATCCCACCTTAGAATTTTTAAAGGAAAAACTTAAACGGCCCCGGTTTAACCCGCAGGAAGACATATTCCTGGCTTTTTATAATACCCGACCGGCAGGCTTTGCCGAATTAACCCCCGAACCGGGTATTGACAGGGTCATCCTGGAAGGCATGGTATACCCGGAACACCGTAAGCAGGGGCTGGGAACCTTACTTTTGGAAAGCTGTATACAGCGCGCCCGGGATAAAGGAATAAATACTCTGCACGTCAATATAACCGGAGACAACCCGCAGGGTGAAAAATTTTTAAAGCACAAGGGTTTTAAGCCGGTAAAAAAATTCGTAGAGATGAAAACCAGGTTAAAAAAAATACCCTTCCTTCCATCTCACAAACCATCTCGCAAACCATCTCATAAACCATCTCGCAAACAAGGCGGGCTACCCTCGCCGGAGTTTCAACTCCGTCAATTAAAAGAAGGAGAAGAAAAATTGCTGGCCGATCTGCAAAACAAATGCTTCCGGGATACCTGGGGTTACCAGCCTAATACCCCGGAAGACATCAGGTACAGGATCAATCTTGGGGGCTACACTACACAATACATCCTGGTTGCTTTTTTAGGCCAGGAGCCCTCCGGATACTGTTGGACTGTTTTTTCCCCGGGCCGAAAAACAGGTAGAATACTAATGCTGGGAGTTCTTCCTGCTCATCGCGGCAAGGGTCTGGGAAAACATATTATGGAAGGAGCGTTTAAACTGTTTCAAAAAAACAACACTAGGTTAGTAGAGTTAACCGTAGATACAGACAACCTTCCCGCCCTTAAACTTTACCGATCTTTTGGTTTCCGCAAGTGGAAAGACACGTGGTGGTACGAGTTGAAATTATGGACCGGGGATTAAGTTCAGGATAGTCCCGGGCAGGTGAGCAGTACTGTCGGCTTCGCAGATCGAGGCTTCCACTCCCTCTAATGTCGCCTTCGCCGACATACCCCTGCCAGCTTCCCCCTACCGTACTATTATTCTTACCTCCGGTGTCAAGTGTGTAACTGGGTTAGCCCACCAGGGGGGAGGAAGATGTCGTGGCACCAATGTAGGCACTACCATCAAGGATGAGCTATTTTGGCATCAAAGCAGGTTCAATTATTGGGTAGAGTCTTTCTAACTTCCGACCTCTAACTTCTAACTTCTAAAAGGTATCCCCCCCATCTTAATCTTCCCCCCCGGTGGGGGGAAGAAAGAAGCCCGCGGCAGGGAAGTATAAAATAACCCAAAGATTGTAGCTTTACCCCCCGGTGTCAAGTGTGTAAC
>PWGO01000006.1 GCA_003554525.1 Syntrophomonadaceae bacterium
AGAGGAAGAGGAAGGGGAACAGGAGCAGGAAGAAAGTTGACCTCCTCTTCGCGGAGGGCCACCCGGAAAGACGAGCATATTAAGTATGCCCTGCAGGGAAGGCTGCCCCATGCTGATTTTAGCGACATCAGGTTAATTCATAACTGCCTGCCGGAACTTGATTTAAACCAGGTTAACCTGCGTACCAGCCTTGCCGGTTTTTCCATGCAGGCACCTGTTTTTATAAATGCTATAACCGGCGGCTCCGAAAATTCAATCGGCATTAACCGGGCCCTGGCACGTGTGGCGCGAGAGGGTAATTACGCCATGGCTGTTGGTTCCCAGAAGGCAGCCTTGCAGGGGACCGGGGTAGCAAGGAAATCTTTTACTGTAGTGCGGGAGGAAAACCCGCAAGGGATGGTTTGGGCCAACCTGGGAGCGTATGCGGATAAAGATATGGCCAAAGAAGCCGTTGAAATGATAGATGCAGACGGGCTGCAAATTCACTTGAACGTACCTCAGGAGCTGGCCATGCCTGAAACTGAAGGAGACAGGTCTTTCAATGGTCTTCTTTCACGCATAGAAGATATATGCCGCGCGCTTAAAGTTCCGGTGATGGTAAAGGAAGTGGGTTTTGGTATTGCCGGTGAACAGGCCCGGCTCCTGTCCGAAAATGGTGTGTCGGCTATTGATGTTGGCGGGCAGGGGGGGACCAATTTTTTAAAAGTGGAATCTCGGCGTAGTAAAGGAGGTATATCGCCCTACCTGGTTGACGGCTGGGGTATTCCAACGGCTATTAGCCTGGCGGAAGCTTTGTGTACAGTGGATGGAAAAATTGATGTGGTGGCTTCAGGGGGAATTAATAACAGCTTGAACATGGCAAAGGCTTTGGCCATGGGAGCCAGTGCTGTGGGTGTTGCGGGTATGGCGGTCAGGGTGTTGTGCAAGTATGGGGAAAAAGCTTTGCTGCGCCGGTTAAAAGACCTGGAAGCAGAGCTGGCCAAGATATTGCTCATGACCGGTTCTGCCAGCCTGCAAGAGCTGAGAAACAAACCCCTGGTGATTACCGGTTATACGGAAGAGTGGTTAAGGCAGAGGGGTTTTAAATTTAACCGGGGAAGCGAAAAAGTTTGATACGAATGTAGAATAGCAACTTTCTATAATCTTATTCCAGGAGGCGAAAGGCCGTTACAGTAACTACAGTACCTGGAAGCAGGAGCTTAGCCCCCAGAGGGGTATAATCTTTTCTTTACGCGAGAGGTATATAATCATATCAGTAACGAATCAGGCGATGAGCACAGGTATCTGTGCTTTTTTATATTTTGGGAAGTAAAGCCCGGGAAATATGAATAAATGAACGATTTATGGAGAATATATAACCGGAATGTCAGGCCAAATTATATAAAGGAGAGATGCACGGATGCCTTTAGGTGCCATTCTGCTGTTTATAGTTGCTGTTTTGATATATCTCGGGCTGGCGCACAGGGTTTTGGACCGCCTGTATCTAACCGACCGCGGGGCCCTGCTGCTTATAGCTGCCATGCTGGTGGGCAGTTATCTGCCGGATATACCGTTATCCCGGGATCTTTTTATTAACATCGGCGGGGGAATAATCCCTGTCGTGCTGGTAGGGTATCTGTTTTACGCGGCCGGGACCGGGATGGAAAAAACACGGGGGGCCATAGCATTAATAGTGGCAGCCCTGGTGGTATACGGAATGTTGAGGCTGGTTCCCCTGGAACCAACATACGCCATGGTGATGGATCCCCTTTACATGGTGGCCATAATAGCTGGCGTAGTGGGATACCTGGCCGGGCGCTCCCGGCGGTCTGCGTTTATTGCAGGTGTAGGCGCTGTGGTTTTAAACGATATTTTTACCCGCCTGGAGCTTTTATTAGGGGGGATAAGGGAACCGCTGGTTATTGGAGGGGCGGGCATATTCGATGCAACTGTAATTGCCGGCCTGATTGCGCTGTTCCTGGCGGAAGTAGTAGGGGAAGCAAGGGAAAAAATGCACCGGCAGGGGGAAGAGAGTTTCCCCGGGGCCGGCGAGAATACGGCAGGAGTATTTTCCCAGGAAGATGGACCGGGCGAGTTTCCACAGAATCAGGAAGAAGGAGGCTCAGAGCATGAAGAGTAAGAATATAATAAACAGTATAGTAGTATTACTTGCAATGTTTTTGACCTGCGCGGCAGTTTTAGCCTGCGGAAACGTAAAGGTGGAAGCCTTTGAATACGATTTTGATTTTTTCGAGCTGCATAACCTTGATGAACGCGAAGAAGGTTACTACAGTGTAAAGCATGAAAAAGACGGGGAGGTTATCCTGCGCACGGCACGGAAACTGCACGTAGGTGATGAATTTATTGATCGGCACAACCGTCATTTTGAAATAACCAGTATAGAAGAAGATACAGCCTGGGCCAGCTTGAAAAGGGAGGAAGCTTCTATAAGGGTTCCTTTCCAGGAAGTATTTGCCCGGGGGGACAAAAACCCGGTAGTTCCCGTTCTGCAAAGTGAAGAGTTACGGTTAGGGGGTTTTCACAGCCACGGGGCAGAATCGTATGTTCCCTCGGACGGGGAGGAATTTATTGAAGAAGGCGGGGGCATAATCCAGGTAGGGGAAAAATTTGTGGAAACCCTGCAAAGAAACGGGGCCAGGGTTATACACAGGAAAGAAACGCATGTGCCCCATGATGCCGGTGCTTACCACCGCTCACGCCGTACTGTGGAAGAGTTAAATAAAGAAAATCCCGCGGCCATGTTTGATGTTCACCGGGATGCTGTGCCCGGGGAAGAGTATATTGAAGAAATTGATGGTGAAGAGATGCTGCAGATACTTTTTGTTGTGGGGCGCCAGAACCAGAATTCGGCACTGAACAAGGAATTTGCCGAAAGTTTAAAGCAGGCTGCAAACGAAGAATACCCGGGACTGGTTAAAGGCATATTAATGGCTAACGGAAGCTACAACCAGGATATGCACCAGCGTTCCCTGCTAATAGAAGTAGGTTCTCATGAAAACAGCCGCGAAGATGCAGAAGAATCGGTGGAGCTATTTTCTGAGGTGGTAGTGGAACACGTGGCTGCACTGGAAGGCCAGCAGGCACCCGGGAACGGAAACGGTGCTGTGGGAGGAATTGCAGGAACTGGCGTTTCTACAGCTGTGATTTCAATATTATGGTTGTTGCTTCTCCTGGTGGCTGCTGCTGCGGTTTTTCTGGTTATATCTACCGGCAGCTGGCAAGAACTGCGTAGCAGGGTAAAGCATTTCTTTGGGAAAGAGTTTGCCGACGTGAAGCACGGCTGGAAAGGCCCGAAAGAAGACGACGGGGACAGCGGAAACGAAGGCGATAATCCCCCCGATGGGTAAAAGCCAGGAGGATAGGTGATAGGTGGGAAGTTAGAGGTTAGAGGTTAGAAGAAAAGCCCCCCCACCTTTAATTCCTCCCCCACCAGGGGGGAGGAAGATGTTTTGCACTAATGTGGGTGCTGTTTGACACCCCGGTGTCAAGTGTGTAACTGGGTTAGCCCACCAGGGGGGAGGAAGATGTTTTGCACCAATGTGGGTGTTGCTTGACACCGGGGGGTAAAGCTACAATTTTTTGGTTATTTTATGCTTCCTTGCCGCGGGCTTCTTTCTTCCCCCCACCGGGGGGGAAGATTAAGATGGGGGGGATACCTTTTTAGA
>PWGO01000124.1 GCA_003554525.1 Syntrophomonadaceae bacterium
ATACGTCACCGCAGCCGTCAACGTAGTCTTACCATGATCCACATGCCCTATAGTACCAATATTAACATGCGGCTTGGTTCGCTCAAACTTCTCCTTGGCCATTACCATCAACCTCCTTAATAATTAAAATTTTAATTTAGTAGACTGCTTCCTGGTTAACTATTTTTTGGGCTACACTTTTGGGTACCTGCTCATACTGCAGGAACTCCATACTGTATATGCCCCTGCCCTGGGTCCGGGAACGTAGTTCCGTAGCATAACCGAACATCTCGGCCAAAGGTACCGCGGCACGGATTATCTGGTTGCCGCGCTGTTTTTCTGAACCCAGCACGCGCCCCCTTCGGCCGGTTATATCGCCCATGACGTCTCCCATGTACTCCTCGGGAACGGTTACTTCCAGTTTCATCACCGGTTCCATGAGCACCGGTTTGGCCTTTGAGGCTGCTTTCTTAAAAGCCTGCGAACCGGCAATTTTAAATGCCATTTCCGAGGAATCCACTTCATGATAAGAACCATCCAGCAGCCTGGCTCTTACTCCTATTAGCGGGTAACCGGCTATTACCCCGTTGTGGGTAGCTTCTCTTGACCCTTCCTCTACAGCAGGAATATACTCCTTGGGAATAACCCCACCTACAATTTCACTGCTAAATTCAAACCCGGTTCCTTCTTCCAACGGTTCCACAGCCATGATAACATGCCCGTACTGCCCTCTTCCGCCGGACTGGCGAATAAACCTGCCTTCTGCGGTAGCAGACCCTGTCAGGGCTTCCTTATAGGAAACCTGGGGACGCCCTACATTAGCCGAGACCTTAAATTCCCTTAACAGGCGGTCAGTGATGACTTCCAGGTGCAGCTCACCCATGCCGGATATAATTGTTTGACCGGTTTCTTCATCTTGCAACGTCCGAAACGTAGGGTCTTCTTCCGCCAGGCGCTGCAATGAATAAGTCATTTTTTCCTGGTCCGCCGCTGTTTTGGGTTCTATAGCTACGGAAATAACAGGTTCCGGAAAACGGATAGATTCCAGGATAACAGGAGCATGGGAGTCGCAGAAAGTATCCCCCGTTGCCACCTGTTTAAAGCCTACTACTGCAACAATATCGCCGGTTACAGCTTTATTTATTTCCTGGCGGCGGTTAGCGTGCATACGCAAAATACGCCCGACTCTTTCTTTTTTCCCGCGTGTGGCGTTGTATACCGTGCTTCCATTCTGCAAAACACCTGAGTAAATCCTTAAAAAACACAGCTTGCCGGCATAGGAGTCCGTCATAATTTTAAATACCAGTGCAGACAGGGGTTCTTCATCAGACGGGCCGCGGCTACATTCTTCACCTGTCCGGGGATTTTCTCCTTTTACAGGTGGAACATCAACCGGCGAAGGGAGATAATGAACCACTGCATTAATTAAAAGTTGAACTCCTTTATTTTTATAAGATGAACCGCAAAGTACCGGGACAATTTCATTTTTTATCGTGGCGTTCCTGACAGCACGCTGTATATCCTCCGGTTGTATCTCTCTTTCATCCAGGTATTTTTCCAGGAGCTGTTCATCAAATTCGGCAACTTTCTCTAATAGCATTTCCCTGAACCTGGAGGCCTGCTCATACATGCTTTCCGGGACCTCGGTTTCTTCCCTTTCTATACCCAGGTCATCCTTGAAAATATAAGATTTAAACCCTACCAGGTCAATTATCCCTTTAAAATTGTCTTCTACACCTATGGGAATCTGTACCGGCGCGGTTTGGGCTTCCAGCCGGTTTTCCATCATCTCCAAAACATTGTAGTAATCCGCACCTATCATATCCATTTTGTTTATATAAGCCAGGCGGGGAGCTTGATAGCGGTCGGCCTGACGCCACACTGTTTCCGACTGAGGCTCTACTCCACTTTTAGCACAGAATATGGCTACCACCCCGTCCAGTACCCGCACGGAGCGTTCTACCTCTACAGTGAAGTCCACGTGTCCAGGCGTGTCAATAATATTAATTTGGTGATCCAGCCAGTGACAGGTAGTGGCCGCAGAAGTAATAGTAATTCCTCTTTCCTGTTCTTGAGCCATCCAGTCCATGGTTGCAGTGCCATCATGAACTTCTCCCAGGCGGTGGACTCTTCCGCTGTAAAACAGGATCCGTTCTGTAGTGGTGGTTTTGCCCGCATCTATATGAGCAGCTATTCCAATGTTTCTTACCTTTTCCAGTGCAAAGTCTCTCATGTTAACCCCCCTTCCCTGAAATTAAAACCAGCCAGTCTTGCTACCATCTGTAATGGGCAAACGCTTTATTGGCTTCCGCCATCTTGTGTGTATCTTCTTTCTTCTTCACCGCTCCCCCGGTATTATTGGCCGCATCCATTAATTCCGCAGCCAGGCGCTCATCCATGGTTCTTTCTGGCCTTGCCCTGGAGTAATTTACCAGCCACCGCAGGGCCAGGATATTTTTCCGGTGGGCGTTTACTTCAATCGGCACCTGGTAAGTAGCCCCTCCTACCCGGCGGGGTTTTACCTCCAGTACCGGGGAAATATTCTTAACCGCGCTTTCAAATACTTCCAGCGGATCATCTCCCGTTTTTTCTTTTACCCGGTCGAAAGCACGGTAAACAATTTTTTGTGCCTTGCCTTTTTCTCCATCATACATGATTTTATTGATCAGTTTGGCTACCAGTTTGCTACTGTATATGGGATCGGGTATGACTTCCCTCTTGGGAACAGGTCCCTTCCGGGGCATTATTTTTCACCTCCCTTACCTGCAATTATTTCTTGGGCTTCTTGGTCCCGTACTTGGAACGGCTCTGGGCCCGATTTTCTACTCCGGCTGCATCCAGGGCTCCCCTGACCAGGTGATACCTTACCCCGGGCAGGTCCTTAACCCTTCCCCCGCGTACCAAAACTACGGAGTGCTCCTGCAGATTATGGCCTATACCGGGTATATACGCGGTAACTTCTACACCATTGGTGAGACGAACCCGCGCTATTTTACGAAGGGCCGAATTAGGCTTTTTAGGAGTAGTAGTGGATACCCTCAAGCACACTCCCCGCTTTTGTGGACAACGCTCCAGGGCACGGGACGAAGTTTTATGTGTCACCTTTTCGCGACCCTTCCTTACCAGCTGGTTTAGAGTAGGCAATACCTTCCCTCCCCTCTTAAATTAATCATTGTTTCTTCTCAAGTTCAAGCTGCTATTAAACTGCTTTTTAGTTTGTATATAAAATGCTTCTTGCCTGGCTGCCTGTATAAATACAACTTTTTATACCCGGTCAAAGCCCAAGTATTTACTGCTCATCTATTATCGCCGCCGATGCCGCCCCCACCTTGATACCGCATTTTTGGCCTAATTCCGCCATATTGCCGCCGTAATGCCAGTCTATACCTTTTTCCCGGCACAGTTGTATGATGGGCTCTACTACTTTACTTTCGGCATCTTCTGCTATAAAAACGACACGGGCTTCTTCCTTTTCTACCGCCCTGTATGTCTGTTTACTCCCTATAACCTTGCGGCGTGCTTCTTTAAGGCTCTCCGGTCCCATTTGCTTACCTCCCAAAAGAGCTCTTTATTGCACACTTGAGTATTTTACCATCCCGCCTGCAAGCTGTCAATTTAATTTTCGTTGGAAGTTGTAGGTATAACTTCTTCTTCCACCGCATCTTCTTCCTGGTCTTCGCTCTCCCATTCTTCCAGGGTGGAATCACCCTCCAGTGGGGTAACATCTATATTGCGGTAGCGGGACATTCCCGTACCCGCAGGAATCAGCTTGCCGATAATTACATTTTCTTTCAACCCCAGCAGGGGATCGGTTTTGCTCTTTATGGAAGCTTCCGTTAAAACCCGGGTAGTTTCCTGGAAAGAAGCGGCGGAAAGGAAAGAATCTGTAGCCAGGGATGCCTTGGTAATGCCCAAAAGAAGCGGCCTGGCCAGAGCAGGTTTACCGCCCTGCTCCATAATCTCTTCGTTGGCTTCATCAAAGGCAAAGCTGTCGACAACTTCGCCGGGAAGGTATTCAGTATCTCCCGCCTCTTCAATGCGTACTTTTTTAAGCATCTGCCGGATAATAACTTCAATATGTTTGTCGTTGATGTCCACTCCTTGCATATGATATACCCTCTGTACTTCATCCAGCAGATACAGCTGAACCCCCCTTATGCCTTTTACCTTGAGAAGTTCATGCGGGTTTATAGAGCCTTCCGTAAGCTCGTCTCCCGCTTCAATTTCTTCTCCGTCGTTTACTTTTAACCTGGCACCGTACGGAACCGGGTAGGTTCTTATTTCGCCATGTTCGGAAGTTATCCGAACCTCTCTTTTATACAGGGTTTCAAATATTTCTACACTGCCGGAAATTTCACTGATAAGTGACTGTCCCTTGGGTTTACGTGCTTCAAAAAGCTCTTCTACCCGGGGCAAGCCCTGGGTAATATCGTCTCCCGCAACTCCACCGGTGTGGAACGTGCGCATGGTGAGCTGTGTTCCCGGTTCACCAATAGATTGTGCCGCAACTATACCGACAGCTTCTCCCACATCAACTACCTGACCGGTAGCCAGGTTTCTACCGTAGCATTTTACACAGACTCCGTGCTTGGTTTTACAGGTCAGCACAGAACGGAACCTTACATCACGGACGCCGTGCTTATGAAATTCTTCCAGGATATCTTCGTCAATTAAATCCCCCGCGGAAAGCATAATTTCTCCCGTTTCCGGGTTATAGACGTTTTCCAGGGCGAATCTTCCCTCAATCCTGTCCAGGGCTTCTTTTAAACTAACTTCTTCAATCAAATACTCGGATAAATCAATGCCCTGACTGGTACCACAGTCATCCTCACGCACTATAACATCCTGGGAAACATCTACCAGCCGACGGGTTAAATAACCGGAATCCGCTGTTTTCAAGGCAGTATCGGCAAGCCCTTTACGGGCCCCATGCGTGGATATAAAATATTCCAGCACAGTTAATCCTTCACGGAAGTTATCTTTAATGGGCAGATCAATAATCCTTCCGGTAGGATCAGCCATAAGGCCCCGCATACCACCCAGCTGGGCTATCTGGGATTCGTTACCCCGGGCCCCTGAAGCAGCCATCATATAGATAGGGTTATCTTCTTCAAGGTTATCCATCAACTTTTCTGTCACTTCATCCTTGGTCTTGCTCCACACACCAATAACCTGATCGTACCTTTCTTTTTCGGTTATTAAACCACGCTCAAACTGGGCGTCTATCTTTTCCACTTTTTCTTCCGCCTGATCAAGCATTTCCCGCTTCTGCTCCGGCACTGCAATATCTTCTATGGATATGGTAACCCCCGCCCGGGTTGCATAATTATAACCAAGTTTCTTAATATGGTCCAATATTTCCGAAGTGCGGTTGTTACCATACATGCGCCCGCACCGGCCGATAATTTCTCCCAGGGTATCTTTTTTAACCGGCTTATTAAACGCCACTGTTTCCAGCAACTGTTCTACATCAACATGCTTACCCCGTTCTATCAAATTATCCGCAGGGAGGCAATTTTCCAGGCTCGCGTTATTGATATACAGGAAATCTTCGGGGAATATTTCATTGAGTATAACTTTACCCACCGTGGTTAACAGGTAGCCGTCGTGCTGCTGAAGGATTTTTTTCTTGAAATTACTGGACTTTACCAGCACCCGAGCATGCAGGTCCAAAAAGCCCTGTTCGTAAGCCATAACTACTTCTTCAGGATCTACAAAGAACTTGCCCTCACCTTTGGCACCTTTCTTTTCCATGGTTAAATAATAGACTCCCAGAACCATGTCCTGGGTAGGAGTAGCTACCGGCTTCCCATCCTTGGGATTTAAAAGGTTGTTAGCCGAAAGCATTAACACCCTTGCTTCCGCCTGGGCTTCGGCGGAAAGGGGAACATGGACTGCCATCTGGTCCCCGTCAAAATCGGCGTTGTAAGCCGTGCAAACCAACGGGTGAATCTGTATAGCCCTTCCTTCTACCAGCACCGGCTCAAAAGCCTGGATTCCCAGGCGGTGCAGGGTTGGAGCACGATTCAATAAAACGGGGTGTTCTTTAATTACTTCTTCCAGGACATCCCATACTTCCGGTTTTACCTTTTCTACCATTCTCTTGGCGCTTTTTATATTATGGGCCAGACCTTCGTTAACCAGCTTTTTCATCACAAAAGGCTTGAAAAGTTCCAGGGCCATTTCCTTGGGCAGGCCGCACTGGTACAGCTTTAACTCGGGGCCTACCACAATTACTGAACGACCGGAATAGTCTACCCTTTTGCCCAGCAGGTTCTGGCGGAACCTGCCCTGCTTGCCTTTCAGCATGTCACTGAGGGATTTAAGAGGACGGTTACCAGGACCGGTAACCGGACGGCCTCTTCTGCCATTATCTATCAAGGCATCTACTGCTTCCTGCAGCATTCTTTTCTCATTACGAACTATGATATCCGGGGCCCCCAGATCCAGGAGCCTTTTTAAACGATTGTTCCTGTTTATTACCCGGCGGTAGAGATCATTAAGATCGGAAGTGGCAAAACGTCCTCCATCGAGCTGGACCATAGGCCTTAAATCAGGGGGAATTACCGGTATAACATCCAGTATCATCCAGTTGGAATCGTTGCCTGATTTGCGGAAAGCTTCTACTACTTCCAGCCTCCTGACTGTGCGCACTTTTTTCTGGCCGGTAAAGGTTTTTAATTCTTCGCGAAGCTGGCGGGAAAGCTCCTCCATGTCAATTTCCTCTAAAAGTTTTTTGATAGCTTCCGCCCCCATCTCCGCTTTAAATCCCTTGCCCGCCTGGAAAAGTGCATCGTATTTTTCCCGGTATTCTCGGTACTCAGTTTCGGTTAAAAGCTGATTTTTGCTCAAGTAGGTTTCTCCAGGATCTATAACCACATAAGCCGCAAAATACAGTACCTTTTCCAGGGCCCGCGGCGACATATCCAGCAGCAAACCCATGCGGCTAGGGATACCTTTAAAGTACCATATGTGGGAAACGGGAGCGGCCAGTTCTATATGACCCATTCTTTCCCGTCTGACCTTGGCCCGGGTAACCTCTACTCCACAGCGGTCACAAACAATGCCCCGGTAGCGCACCCTTTTAAATTTACCGCAATGGCATTCCCAGTCTTTTACCGGGCCAAATATCTTCTCACAGAAAAGACCTTCCCTTTCCGGTTTTAAAGTACGGTAATTAATGGTTTCCGGTTTTTTTACTTCTCCCCTTGACCAGGCCCTTACCTGTTCCGGAGAAGCCAGACCAATCTTTAGAGTGTCAAAATTATTGACATCTAACAACCATACCACTCCCTTGTTTTAATATACCTTATTATCCCCCATCTGCTTACCCTGGCTGACCGAATAATTCCCCGGTCCGGAATAATGGGGCTACACTTCTTCTCCCCCGCTTTTCGAACCCCTGCTTTCCCCAAGGGCACTACTCGGGCTTATCTTCTGTTTCGCTTCCTGCTTCCCATTCCCGGGATATCTCTTCTTTACTGCCTACACTTAAATTTTCCATGCTTTCAGCCTGGTCAGTGTACGCTTTCTCTTCTTCGCTTCCCTGCTCCATTTCTTCTTCATCTTCTTCATCTTCTTCATTTTCTTCCAGAAATTCTTCTTCCTCATATACCGGCTCCGGTTGCTGTTCCGGTTCCTGTTTTCCTGCTTCTTTTCGGTCATCCATCTCGTCGGTTTCTGTTCCCTCAATATTAATATCCAGGTCCTTGTAGTCTCCTTCGTCTTCTCCTTCTTTTATTTCTACTTCCTGTTCTTCCTCACTCAGGACCTTAACGTCCAGGCAAAGGCTCTGCAGCTCTTTTACCAGGACCTTAAAAGATTCCGGGACACCTGCTTCCGGAACATTTTCCCCTTTTACTATGGACTCGTAAGTTTTTACCCTTCCCACTACATCGTCCGATTTTATGGTTAATAATTCTTGCAGGGTGTATGAGGAACCATATGCTTCCAGCGCCCACACTTCCATCTCCCCGAACCTCTGTCCACCAAACTGGGCTTTTCCACCCAGGGGTTGCTGGGTTACCAGGGAATAAGGACCGGTAGAACGGGCGTGTATCTTGTCATCCACCAGGTGCGCCAGCTTTAACATGTAAATATATCCAGCCGACACGGGACGGTCAAAAGGTTCACCCGTCCTGCCATCGTACAAATCGGTTTTACCACTCTTGGGCAGCCCGGACTCCTCCAGGGCTTCAAAAGTGTCCATTTCATTGGCTCCATCAAATACGGGTGAGGCCATGTGCATACCCAACGCTTTGGCCGCCCAACCCAGGTGAGCTTCCAGTACCTGGCCAATATTCATGCGGGATGGAACACCCAGGGGGTTTAAAACTATGTCTACCGGGGTGCCGTCCGGCATAAAAGGCATATCCTCATGCGGTAGTATGCGGGCTATAACACCTTTGTTGCCGTGCCTTCCCGCCATCTTGTCTCCTTCGGAAAGCTTTCTTTTCTGGGCCACATAAACACGTACCAGCTGGTTAACGCCGGGAGAGAGCTCATCGCCTTCATCCCGGTTAAATACTTTGACATCCACTACTATCCCAGATTCGCCGTGGGGCACTCTCAAAGAGGTGTCTCTTACTTCCCGGGCTTTTTCTCCAAAAATAGCCCTGAGCAACCTCTCTTCGGCGGTAAGCTCGGTTTCCCCCTTGGGGGTCACTTTTCCTACCAGTATATCGCCTGCCCTTACTTCAGCACCTATACGTATAATTCCTTCCGCATCCAGGTCTTTCAGGGCTTCATCACCCACGTTTGGGATTTCCCTGGTTATCTCTTCCGGACCCAACTTGGTATCCCTTGCTTCTGATTCGTATTCTTCTATGTGTATAGAAGTAAATACATCCTCGGTAACCAGCCTTTCGCTTACCAGGATAGCATCTTCATAGTTGTATCCTTCCCAGGGTAAAAACGCAGCCAGGATGTTTTTACCCATGGCCAGTTCTCCCATCTCCGTGGAAGGACCGTCGGCAATTATCTCTTCTTGTTCCACTACCTCTCCTTTTTTAACCAGGGGCTTTTGATTCATGCACGTCCCCTGGTTGGACCTCTTGAACTTCTGTAATTCATAAATATCACAGCCCGCAGCAACATAAGGAGGAACCTGGGTAGTAATAAAATTCTCCCTGGTCCTGCCATCTACCTTATAAACAGGCCCTTCCGGGTCTTCTTTTCTTTTTATCACAATCTCGTTGGAGGTAGCCCTGACCACTTCACCGGCATTGTGCGCTATCAGCACTACCCCGGAATCCCGGGCTGCCTTATCCTCTATGCCTGTACCAACCAGCGGTGCTTCAGGCACCAGCAAAGGAACCGCCTGCCGCTGCATGTTTGAACCCATAAGGGCCCGGTTGGCGTCATCGTTTTCCAAAAAAGGTATTAAAGCCGTGGCTACACTAACCAGCTGCTTGGGAGAAACGTCCATAAAATCTATTTCTTCGGGAGCCCTGATAACCGTTTCGTGGCGGTAACGACATATAATACGTTCCCCCATAAAGTAACCATTTTCATCCAGCAGGGCGTTCGCCTGGGCTATAACATAATTATCCTCATCATCAGCGGTTAAATAAACAATTTCTTCGGTTACCTGCTTGTTTTCTTTATTCACCTTGCGATAAGGAGTTTCAATAAACCCGTGTTCATTAATACGGCTGTAGGTGCCAAGGGAGCCTATCAATCCAATGTTAGGGCCTTCCGGGGTTTCAATCGGGCATATCCTTCCATAGTGAGAATGGTGTACGTCCCTTACTTCAAAGCCGGCCCTTTCGCGGCTTAAACCTCCTGGTCCCAGGGCGCTTAACCTTCTTTTATGCGTTAATTCCGATAGAGGATTGGTCTGGTCCATAAACTGGGAAAGCTGACTGCTGCCAAAAAATTCGTTTATGGAAGCTTTTACGGGGCGGATGTTAATCAACGCCTGCGGGGTAATGGCTTCCACATCCTGGATAGTCATTCTTTCCTTAACTACCCTTTCCATACGCGAAAGACCAATACGGAACTGGTTCTGCAGCAGCTCTCCTACACTTCTTAAACGACGGTTTCCCAGGTGATCAATATCATCAACATTGCCTACCCCGTCCATTAAATTAAGGATATAGCTGATTGCAGCTACCACGTCTTCCGGAGTAAGGTGCTTGATGCCTTCATCTACCCCTCCATTACTAATGACCGGAACACTCTTATCCTTCACCGATATGCGCACAGTCTTAATACTGGTTTTTTCTATCTCATCGGCAACCTCCTGGGTGACCTGGGCACCTTCAGATGCTACAACTTCTCCCGTAGAAGGATTTACTACATCTTCAGCAAGTATTTGATGCAGCAGGCGCTGTTTTAAAGATAGTTTCTTGTTTATTTTAAACCGGCCTACATTGGCAAAGTCGTACCTTTTAGGGTCATAAAACAGGGACTCAAACAGGCTGCGCGCATTTTCCACGTTTAGCGGTTCTCCGGGTCTGAGGCGGCGGTAAATTTCCAGGAGCCCGGACTCAGTTGAATCGGTATGATCTTTTTCTAAAAGGTCCAGTATTCGCTGGTCATGATCAAACAGATCCAGCACCTCCTGGCTGCTATCGTAACCAATCGCCCTTAAGAGTACGGTAACAGGAAGTTTACGGGTCCGGTCAACCCTGACATAAATAGCATCACCGGGATCGGTTTCAAATTCCAGCCAGGCACCGCGATTAGGAATTACAGTAGCATTAAAAAGGTCTTTGCCGCTAAAATCAAGTTTTCTGCTGTAATATACACCCGGAGACCTGACCAGCTGGCTTACAATAACCCTTTCCGCTCCGTTTATAATAAAAGTGCCGTTTTCCGTCATCTTGGGGAAATCACCCATAAAAACTTCCTGCTCTTTAACCTCACCGGTATCTTTATTAATCAGGCGCACTTTAACTCTAAGGGGAACAGCATAGGTAGCATCTCTCTGTTTGCATTCTTCCACCGAATATTTAGGTTCTCCCAGGCTGTAATCCACAAATTCTAAAATCAGGTTGCCGGTAAAGTCTTCTATGGGAGAAATGTCGTTAAACATTTCTTTGAGACCTTTTTCCAAAAACCAGCGATAAGAACTTTTTTGCACCTCAATTAAATTGGGTAACTCCCGCACTTCCTCGATACGGGCATAACTGCGCCTCTTTCTTTTACCCGTCACCACCTCAGTAAAATGAGCCATAGAGATTTATCACTCCTCATTTCCCCGTTATTTTAAAAACAGACAAAATTATGCCCAAAAGAGACAAACAGCCATTATAATAGTCTTTCCTTTTGGGCATGTAATTATTCCCTGCATCAAAAAAAATAATACATCATTAACCGGATATGTTTTGGATATGGCAGAACAACAAAAGCATGCGACAGAGCTAAAACCAGCACCGGCAATTTAATTTGTTTGCCGGCGTTAAAAAAATTTCTTAAATAACAATAAAACCCCTCTTATATCACTAAGCATTTAAATATATTAACACACCCAGTTTATTATGTCAATAAAATGCGGCCAGAAAAAATGTTTTCCAGCCGCATTTTTAAATTTTTTTGTGCGTACCCGGAGCGAGGCTCCTATAGGTTTTATCCGTGGCCAACCGTTCCACCTTTCATAGACAGATGTCTCATGGTTTCCTGTTTCATAGACCGGGTGCTCGTAGGCCGGGCCAAAAAACCCGTTCCGCCACAGAGCCGGTCTCCGCAGGCGTAAATTTCCGCGGAACTCGCGGTATTATTCGGTTTTTAAATCTTACTTCTTCTAAAATGATTTAAATCTATTTACTTGATTTCTACTGTTCCCCCGGCCTCTTCAATCTTTGCTTTAATATTTTCCGCATCTTCTTTGCTGGTTTTCTCTTTCACTGGCTTGGGCAATTCATCCGCCATGGCCTTGGCTTCTTTAAGCCCCAGGCCGGTTAATTCCCTGACCGCTTTAATAACCTGTATTTTCTTGTCTCCCGCATCCGCAAGAACTACATCAAACTCCGTTTGTTCTTCTTCTTCTTCGCCACCTTCAGCGGACGCTGCTGCAGGAGCCTGTGCTACCGCAGCTGGAGCAGCGGCACTTACACCAAACTCATCTTCCAAAGCCTTAACCAGCTCTGACAACTCTAAAACCGTCATCCCCTTAACTGTTTCAATTATCTCTTCTACTTTGGACATTCTAAAATTACCTCCTTATACTTTGTTGATACAATATTATGTTACCTACCCAGGCCCATGTAGATGTTTTTACCGGGCTTCAAAAACCTCCTGAGTAGTTGACATTTAAATTACCCGGCTTCTTTCTGCTGCCGCACTGCTTCCAGGCCGTATACCAGATTACGAATACCAGCCTGAAGAACATTGGCAAAACCGGATATGGGACCCTGTAGTGCCCCACAAAGCTGGGCCTGGAGCACTTCTTTAGATGGTATCTCACCCAGGGATTTTATATCCTGGGGCTCCAGTAATTTTCCTTCCAGGTAACCGGCTTTTACTGACAGGTTTTTATGCGTTTTATCCGCTTTGCTGATAGCCTTGGCCAGCGGTATAGGGTCCTGGTGAGAATAGGCTATAGCAACAGGCCCTTCCAGATAAGTATTTATTTCTTCCAGGCCCACTTCTTTGGCAGCAATTTTAGCCAGGTTGTTTTTAACTACCTTATATTTGCAACCTTCTTCCCTCAGGCTGCTCCTTAATTCACCGATATCCTTTACGTTCAAGCCCCGGTAATCAGTCAACACAAGGAATCCGGCCTGCTGCATGTCTTCTTTAATTTCTTGAACTTTTTGTTCTTTCTGTTTCCTGGTTATCATCAACTTCCCTCCTAAAAAAGATAAAGTGCCTCCCCAGACACGAAAGCACTAAATAGCTCATTCGGCCTGGGTAGGTTGCCGCCACTTTGCGGCATTTAAGCCTCAAGCACCTACGATCAACGGCGCCAACTTATTTAGTTATTCTCTTACCTTTATTACAACCCCCGCTTTTAGCCAAAAATCGTTTGCCCCGGGTTCGGGAAAAATTCAAAGGGAAGAAGATAGCGCCCCTCTTTAATTGAACATGTAGTATAAATCGAAAGCATGTGTTTATTTAACCCGGACAGTTAGACAGTTACTTTTAAGCTTGTTAACCGGCAGCAGTTACCGCTGCGGCTTTCTGGGCGGAAACTTTTACGCCGGGACCCATGGTGGAGCTGACCGATACTTTTCTAATATACTGCCCCCGCGCCCCGGAAGGTTTGTGGTTAATTATTGCTTCCATAACTCCATAAAAGTTTTCTTCCAGCTGGTCCGGCTCAAAAGAAACTTTGCCTATAGGAACATGCACATTTCCTGATTTATCAGTTCTAAACTCTACCTTCCCAGCTTTAACTTCTTTAACTGCCTTATCTACTTCCTGGGAAACTGTTCCGCTTTTGGGATTGGGCATAAGGCCGCGTGGACCCAGTATCTTACCCAACTTACCTACTGTACTCATCATATCCGGGGTGGCTATAGCCACATCGAATTCCAGCCATCCTTCTTCCTGGATCTTCGAAGCCAGCTCTTCCCCACCTACATAATCGGCACCTGCTTGCTCAGCTTCTTTGGCCTTATCTCCCTTGGCAAAAACCAGCACGGTCATCTCTTTACCTGTTCCGTGAGGCAAAACTACTCCTCCTCTTACCTGCTGGTCGGCATGCCGGGGGTTTACACCCAGCTTAACCGCCACTTCTACGGTTTCATCAAAACCGGCCCCGGCCAGTTCTTTTACCAGGACAAGCGCTTCCCTGGGTTCGTAATACTGAAACCGATCAATTTTTTGCTGTGCATCATCCAGCCTCTTGCCTTTTTTAGCCATAACTTTCCTCTCCTTGTGTGTGGTATTGGGGAAATTTCCCTCCCACTAATAGCCTTCCTAATAACACCGGACTTGTTTACTATCCTTCTACTACAATACCCATGCTTCGGGCAGTACCTTCAATAATCTTCGTGGCAGCCTCTATATCATTTGCGTTAAGGTCCTCCATTTTTTGCTCGGCTATTTCTTTAACCTTTTCCCGCGGCACCGCAGCTACTTTCTGGCGGTTTGGTTCTCCGGAACCTTTTTCCACACCGGCAGCCTTTTTCAACAAGACTGCGGCAGGAGGAGTCTTGGTTACAAAAGAAAAAGACTGGTCTTCGTACACGGTTATCTCCACCGGGATTATAAGATCTCCCTGGTTGGCAGTGCGCTCGTTAAACTCTTTACAAAATGCCATGATATTAACACCGTGCTGCCCCAAAGCCGGGCCTACCGGCGGAGCCGGAGTAGCTTTACCCGCCTGCACCTGCAGTTTTATTGTGGAAAGAATTTTCTTGGCCATCATGAATCCCCCCTGTTAATCAAATCTTGCATGTAACCGCTATTATATCTTTTCCACTTGAAAGAACTCCAGTTCCACAGGTGTTTCCCTGCCAAACATGGAGACAGATACTTTTAATTTGCCTTTTTCCCGGTTAATTTATTCTATAGTCCCTTCGAAATTTTTAAACGGGCCATCTACAACCCTTACCGCCTGCTTGACTTCAAAATCTATCTTGGGCTTGGCCTCACTTAGTCCCATCTGTTTCATGATCTCTTCTATTTCCTCTTCACTTAGAGGCACTGGCTTTGAACCGGGGCCTACAAATCCCGTTACCCCGGGTGTGTTTCTTACCACAAACCAGGAGTCGTCGTCCACAACCATTTCTACCAGGACGTAACCGGGAAACACTTTTTTTAAAGTAGTTTTTCTTTGACCACCTTTGCCGGTTACCTCTTTTTCCATGGGCACCATGACCCTGAATATTTTGTCTTCCATTTCCATAGAGGCAACCCGTTTTTCCAGGTTTGCTTTAACCCGGTTTTCATACCCGGAATACGTATGAACCACGTACCATCTTTTCTCTGCCATTAATTCATTACTCTCATTACTCTCATTACTCAAGGTAGACAGCCTCCATCTCCCTCCCTGAATTATCAAAGTTTACTGAGTCTTACCGGGCCCGGCAAAACTCATACTAACTAAAATTAATAACCAATCTCCCAGGGGAAATAAACCAGCAATTAACTGGACTATACTACAATCTCAATAATATTGGTTAACCCCAGGTCAAGGAGGGCAAAAAATACCCCAATAACTATAATCGTAGAAATGACTATTCCAAAAAACACGGCAAACTCGCGCCTGGTAGGCCAGTGCACTTTTTTCAATTCCATACGCACTTCATGAAGATATTTTTGTATTCGCTGTATAAACGACATATAAATCCGCCCTTATTTGGTTTCTTTATGCGCGGTATGTTTTTTACAAACCGGGCAGTATTTTTTCAGCTCCATACGGTCGGGATCATTTTTTTTATTCTTGGTATTATGGTAATTTCTTTCACGACACTCGGTACATTCTAAAGTTATTTTAACCCTCATAATTCACACTACCTCCACAATTGTTTAAAACCAGAATTGCACCGGTTAAAATCTTAAAATATTATTAAAGGAGACAAAGAAGTAACGCAAATAAATCTACCACACTTGAGGGGGAATGTCAACCTCCTGCTTCAGAATTTTGTTCTATGCTATTTCTAAATGATGCTATAATATTACAACTACAGGAAATCGAATTTCATAAAAAAGGCGGGAAACCCCCGCCTTTTTTCCCTTAGGGCAGGTATTTAGTCTTCCACCACACCGGTAACCACGCCTGCGCCTACCGTTCTGCCGCCTTCACGAACCGCAAAACGAAGACCCTCTTCTATGGCTACCGGCGTTATAAGCTCTATATCCATGTTTACA
>PWGO01000041.1 GCA_003554525.1 Syntrophomonadaceae bacterium
GCCAGGCGACGTTCCAGGGAATCGGAATATTCTGTCTGGAACTCAAACCATTCTTCGCCTATAGTAGCTTCCTGCACCCGTCCGATTGCCCTTATATGGGCCGTAATAACTACTTCCCCGTCTTCCACCCTGGCCTCCACATCAGAAAACGCCTGAAAAATTTCTACGGTAACATTTTTGCTCGGCTCTGAAGGGCCTTCCAGGACATAGGTGACGCGTCTTATATCATTCTTTAACCAGAGCTTACTCCTTGCTTCCTGCTCGTTTAACCAACCTACCTGGCGTCCCTTGTTAAAAGCAGCCATGCCACTGACCTTCAAGGGATCTTCCTCAGACACCGTCCCTTCTTCCTCTTCAACTACCTGCAGCCTGGGTAGAGTTAACTCCCACCCCGGATTGTTCAAATCATTATACATCTCCAAAAGGGTTATACCCCTGGACACAGATCTCTCCTCCTGGGAAGCTTCCAATAACCGGATAATAGTCCTTCCCCCTATCTCCTCCAGAGGCAACTCGGTTTCAAGGGCTCTGCGTATATCCCCTTCTACCACAACAGGAGTTGCACTAAGCCGAAGCTGTCTCTCCCTACTAATAAAATCCAGCACCGGTCCAATTCCTTCCCGGGCCAATTCCTCGGAAAAAAGAACTACACTGGTATGGGTAAGATTAATAATGCGGTTAGAGGAGGTGGCAAGATTTTTAAAAGCATCAAAGACAGTGCACCCCCCGGTACTTATAATCCAGAAACGCTCCCGGTTATTACCACCGTCTCCATCATCTATTATCGGATTTTCTGCCCGGGGATTAGAAATTTTTACTATAACCACCGGGTCGCCGGTTTCTTCATCCCGGTGAAAGGCAATGGCTGTAACCAGGGCCAGCTCTTCCGGTTCCCGCCGGTTCCAGCACCCGGAAGAACAGAAAACAAGTAAAATAAGCGCTAAAGCCACTATCTTTCTGCTGATTTTTCTTCCCCCCTTTCTTCTTCCGGGTTTTGCCCTGTCATTTTCCGAAACAGGTACCCCCCCCAAAGGAAAACATAGGGAAAGAGAACTAAAAACAAACCATAAGCACCAAAAACATAACTCAGGTATAAACCGCGAAATTCAAACATATCGGGAGAACTATGCACGCTGAGGGCTACCCAGATTACCCCCATGGGTAAAAGAATAGGGCGGTAGTCCTTTAAGTTAAACAACTGGGCCACTCCCCGCCCCCCGCAGTAAATAAAAGTAGAAAGGGCCACAAAGAGGGAAAATCCCCAGGCAAAGATAACCAGCAACTCCGTTCGCTCCAGGAATTCAGTAACTCTTATAGCCCGGAGGGACCTGAAAAAGGGAAATACCGAACGAAAACCCTCTTCAGGACCTAAAACGGCTACCGTTAAGACAGCAGTAATCACTAATATAAAGGCAGCAACGGCTGCTCCCCAAAATGCAGAAGCAGTCGCCTTCCGGGGCCGGGTCAGGTGGGGTATTAATATTCCCAACACCATAAGATATGAAGAATAGGCAATGGTATTGTAACTGCTCTCCAGAACAGGTCCCAGGCCCCGGGCCAGGACAGGCTGCAGGTTTATAAATTTTGCTTCGAATAAAAGAGAAAAGAAACTAACCAGGAACATGGCTATTAGCAGGGGAAAGAACAGGTCAACCAGACGCCCGATAACTTCAATACCGGCGTAAGCCGCAGCGACTGCCACCATTATCATGGCCCCGACTACAAAAACAAGGGGCGTTTCCGTTAAAAAACCGCCGATAATCATCTCCGCATAGATACGCACTTCCAGGGAAGCCAGGTGTAAAAAAGACCACAGGATTATGAGGGAAACCAGCCCCCCTGCTGCATTACCCAGCAGTTTGCGGCTTACCTGTACCACCGAACAGCGGGGAAAATGAACACCCAGGCCCACTATTACGTTAACAAATAAAGCCACTCCCGCAAAGGCAAGGAGACCTGAAGCCCAGGCATCCTGCCGGGCATTTCCCGTGGTCAACACCGGGAGAGTGGAGAACACTACCGTGGCAAGCATTATAACCGTTATGTACAAAAACTGCCTGTTGGCTATTTTTTCAACTCTCATCCTGCTCATCACCTTCTTTTCGAGGAAGTATTTTTAAATACCGGCGCGCTTGACGCCGGCTCTGCCGTACCGGCTCTCTGAACCCGGTCAAACGGGGCCTGGTTGTTAACTGCCAGACCCAGGTACGGACTATAAAATCCTTCATATCACTCAAAATTAAAGGTGCCGCCGGCGCCAGGTAGGGAACCCCAAAGGAGCGCAGGGAACACAGGTGAACTGTCAGAATGAATATGCCCAACTGAATTCCAAAAAGCCCGAATATTCCTCCCAGGGCTACAAAGATAAAACGAATAATTCTCCCGGCAATTCCCAGGGCAAAGTTGGGCACGGCAAAGGAAGCAATAGCCGTAAGGGCTACCACGATAACTACCGGAGGAGAAACAATACCGGCACTTATAGCCGCATCCCCTAAAACCAGGGCCCCCACAATACTCATGGCCGGGCCGATGGACGCCGGTAGGCGGACTCCCGCCTCCCTTAAGATCTCAAAGACACTCTCCATGATTAACAATTCAACTAAAATAGGGAAAGGAACCCCCTCCCTGGTGGCCGCAATACTTACAAATAGAGGAGTTGGCAGCATTTCCGGGTGAAAATTTACAATAGCTATATAAAAACCCGGCAAAAAGGTGGACATGAGAATGGCTCCATAGCGCAGCAGCCGGATAAAGGAACCGATGGGAGGTTTTTCAAAATGGTCCTCGGGAGACTGGAGCATGGAAAAGAAAGTGGCCGGAGCTAAAAGGACAAAAGGAGTACCATCTGTAAAAACGGCTACCTGCCCTTCTAAAAGTGCCGCTTCCACCCGGTCGGGACGCTCCGTACGGAGCATTAAAGGAAGTATAGTAAAAGGATTATCTTCAATAAACCCCTCCAGATCTCCACTTTCCATGATTTTATCAGCATCAATTTTACCAATTCGATTACGCATTTCCTCCAGCAGTCCCTCCCCGGCCAGGCCTTTAATGTACACCATGGCTACCCGGGTTCGGGTCAGGCTCCCTACACGAAAGCCTTCTACCCAAAGCTGAGGGACAAGGATACGGCGGCGAAGAAGGGACAAGTTATCGTTGATGCTTTCAATAAACGCTTCCCGGGGACCCCGAATACTGGTCTCCGTATCCGATTCTACTATTTGCCGGGTTTTCCATCCCTTGGTATCTACCAAAAGTGCTGTAGCTACACCTTCAATGATAAGGGCAGTATCACCGTACAGCACATGATCAAACAATTCATCCAGCTGGTTTACTTCATCTGTCTCAACAGAAATAATTATTTTATCTTTAATAAAAGAAATGAGCTTTTTCTCATCTTTTGGTATATCACCGGTTTTTACCGTATCAATAAGGAGGGCTTTATTCAGTTCTTCCAGGGCAGAACTTTCTATCATTCCATCTACATATACAGTTGCAGCCCTTATACCGTGAGGGCCGATATTTATGCTGCGCACCTGGAGGCCTAAGCTGTTTCCGTAATA
>PWGO01000037.1 GCA_003554525.1 Syntrophomonadaceae bacterium
CAAGCTTGTTCAATAAAAATAAATTGGTTACAATAATTACTGATATAAATAGTGAATTTTGACTTGGTTCAGGGGTTTATGTCAATTTCTGCTTTTGAATTAGGCCAAAAGATAAACCGGTTTATCTTGGGTAGAAGTGGTTGGTTTAGAAAAAGCGGAGGCCCTTGATCAAAAGCGGGAATTTAAGAACCACAACACAAAAGGAGGTAGCGAAAATGGCTGAAGTAAAAGAAATAGGGCAGGATTCTTTTGACCAGGAGGTGTTAAATTCGAGCACCCCGGTGCTGGTGGATTTTTGGGCTCCCTGGTGCGGCCCATGCAAGATGGTTGCCCCGGTGCTGGAAGAGATTGCATCGGATTACGAGGGCAGGTTAAAAGTGGTTAAGGTTAACGTGGACGATAACCCCGATTTGGCTTCGCAGCAAGGGATAATGAGTATCCCTACCTTAAAACTGTACCGTGAGGGCGATGAAGTCCAGAGTTTTGTCGGGGCACAATCAAAAGATTCGCTGGTAGGCCAGATTGAAGAGCTGGTATAAAACTGCATGAGTGCGAGGAGGTATGAACTGGTAAGTGTTTCGCCATTGATGCCGGCTGCCGCCGCTTTGGCAGCCAAACAGCTTTCCGGCAGGTGCCTCCACTGTTAAAGTATCTTGGTATGGCGGAGCCAGGTGCAGAAGCGGTGCAGCATAATGATTTCTGTCCCGCCTGCTTTAAGTATACGTTTTATACTGTTTTGGAGCAGTGGTTTTTTGGCCTTGGGGTCGGACAGGTAAACGGCAAGCAGGCCCTTAACTATGGTGCGATGAAAATCGGGGTTGGGAAAATTGCTTACTTTTTGTATTGCTTTTTGATAAAAATACTTAATGCGTTCTTCAGCCTGGCCGGGACTGGAGTAGCAGGAAGCAAAGTTAAAATCCCCACCCCACAGGTCTTCTTCCTGGTCGATGTAGTAATCCAGCAATATATGCAGTCCGCATACCCACGGGAAGTAGGCATCCCTGAGCTTTTGTATTTCCCCATCGCCGATCTCTTTCTGTGTGGAGAGAGCCATGAGGGCAAAAATATTAAGGGTAGAGCCGCATGCTGCTGCAAATTCCCACCAGTAAAGGTGTGAGCGCAGAATGCCTCCTTTACTGCGAAACCACCTTTTTAACCTGGCCTGGCGCACCATGGGGTGGAGGTGCTTGTATACCTGCAGGTCGTTGTAAAGGGAGGCCTGCCTGATAGCTTCATTTTTAACCTGGTGGTAGGAAGGAAAGTTTTTTAAACAACAGCGGCTTTCTTCTACCAGCGAGGCCAGGTAACCCCCGTCGTTTTTAAATGGATAGAACTTGTAATAGCTTTCTTTTCGTGCAGAGCCCTGTGGTTCCAGCGCATCCAGCAGGGCCAGGTGCAGGTAACGGAAAGCTGCTTCGTTCAAGACCCCTCCCCGGTCACACAGGTTGTCGAGGTAGTCGCTTATGGTTTGGACGGCTACAATAGATGTGACCAGCGGTGTGGTGTAGCCGGTATTATACATGGCGAAAAAGCTGCCCCCCTGGGCGTGGAAGCGCTTCCAGTGCAGGCTGCTTTGGGCTTGTCGGCTGAGTTCCAGGTCTTGAATGGTATCCGTTTTGCGATTCCACCTTTTTATTTCCCGGGAAACTTGCGGCAGCACCAGGGTCAAAAATTTCCGTATAGAAGTGCTGGCCGCTGTTGTATCTTTGTTTAGGGTTTCCTGCATTTTTGTGCTCCTTTTTCCTTTTTCCTTTTTCCTTTTTCCTGTTTCCTGTTTGTAGATGTGGATGGGGGCTTTTATTCTCTATGCTTTAACACCGTGAGTAGTTACAGGTTTTACCGTCCGTATTCCTACCGGGCAAGCTTTCACCGCGGGAACAGCAGTCCTGTCTTACTTTTCATCTTGATTGCTTTTAGTAGTTACCTGGCTGTTTTTAATTTGCCGGTTTTCTTCCCGGCTGTGGCTGGAAAGATTGTAAGGGTCTTCCGGGAGAAGATTTATACTCTTTTTTTCTTCCCTGTTTTTGCTAACGGGGAGGTACCTGGTGATGGTTGATGGAATATGTGGCATAAAAACACCTCTTATCTGTTAAATTTAGATTTTTACGCTTCACTATTTATTTTTACCAGTCGGGCTGAAAATAAAACATACCAGAAGGGCCGCTTCCTTCTGGTAAGGTAAGCGGCCCATGAGCGCCCTTGAATTTATGGCGATACTGTTCTTCCCGGAGGCGGTCTTCCCGGTGACGGTTAATGAAATAGTCCGGGAGGTCAACCGGGTTTATTGCAGGCTTTTAATTGATTTTCTTTTACTTCCTCTATCATTCGGATTTCTTTCAAGTTTCCTTGAGGTTTTCTTCAAGCTTCTTTTAACGGGTGGATGCGCTGGTTAATTTCCTTTTCCATTTCTTTTAATTTCTGCTCCGTTTCTTCCCGGCTATTACCCACGGAAGAGTAGTAAATTTTCATTTTGGGTTCTGTTCCCGAAGGACGGACGCAGATCCAGGACTCGTCTTCCAGCTGGAAAAACAGGGCCCTGGTCCGGGGCAGGTCTATTTCGTTTTTTCTCCCGGTTTTAAGATTGTACGAAATCCCTTCCCGGTAGTCCTTCATTTCTTTCACTTCAACGTCGCCAATTTTTTGCGGAGCATGATGTTTGAGCTCTTTTAAAATTGCCTCTACTACTCTCTCGTTTTCCAGTTTGAAAGAGGAGAGCTCGTCGAGGTGGTATCCGTAGCGGCGGTAAAGTTCTTCCAGCTTTTCCAGCAGGGTGACCCCCCGGTGGTGGTAATACGCCGCCATGTCAACCAGCAAGGAAGAGGTTATTATACCGTCTTTATCACGGGTAAAGGTGCCGGCCAGGTAGCCGTAGCTTTCTTCGTAACCAAAAAGAAAACGGCAATCTTCCTTTTCCTGGTACTGCCTGATTTTTTCTCCTATAAACTTAAAACCGGTCAAGGTTTCTTCAGTTTCAACCCCGTAATCTTCCGCAATTTTTTTGCCCAGGTTGTTGGTAACCACGGTCTTGATCATAATACAGCCGGAAAGGGAGCCGTATAGCTTGTATTCTCTTTCCAGCAGGTAGTTTAACAGCAGCGCCCCTATCTGGTTGCCATTTAAAAGGGGGAATTCTCCATTTGCGTTTTTTACCCCGCACCCAACCCGGTCGCAATCGGGATCGGTAGCCAGCACTATTTCGGCTTCATTCCGGTGTGCCAGATCCAGGGCCAGGGAAAAAGCTTCTTTTTCTTCAGGGTTGGGGGATTTTACCGAGGAAAAGCTGGGGTCGGGCTTTAACTGCTCTTCTACGGTAAAAACATTTTCGTAGCCCAGCTCATTTAATACCATGGGGATAAAGGGGTGGCCGGTCCCGTGTAGCGGGGTAAAGACCACCCGTATATCTTTTTTCCCGTTAAAGGTGCACAGGGATTTTACATTTTCTATGTAGCTGCGGTCCACTTCTTCCCCTATGGTGTGCAGGAGATTATAGCTTATAGCTTCTTCCCGGGTCATAAGTTTTACGTCCTGGAAGAGGTCTACCTGGTTGATGTGTTCTACAATTTCTTCGGTATCGGAGGGGACGAACTGGGCCCCGCAATTGCCGTAAACCTTGTAGCCGTTGTATTCCGGGGGATTGTGGCTGGCGGTGATTACTATTCCCCCTGCACAGTCCAGGTAGCGGATGGCAAAAGATAGCACCGGGGTGGGCCTGATATCGTCAAAAACCAGGGCCTTGATGTTATTGGCGCACAGCACCAGTGCCGCTTCTTCGGCAAATTCGCGGGACCGGTGTCGGGGATCAAAGGCCAGGGCCACTTTTATTTCTTTTTGGGGATGTTTTTCTTTAAGGTAATTGGCCAGTCCCTGGGTGGCCTTCCTTACTACGTAGCGGTTGAAACGGGCCGAACCCGGCCCCATTATGCCCCTCATCCCCCCGGTACCAAACTCCAGCTCCCCGGAAAAGAGCTCTTTTATGGTAGCTTCATCGCCGCTTATGCGTTCCAGCTCGTTCCTGGTTTCAGGGTCCAGGTAGGGGTATTCTTTCCACCGTTGGTACCTCTGCAGGTGTTCGTTATTTAACTCGCTCAAGGTATTTCCTCCTTTCGTAAACCTGCTTGTTGTTTGCAAGGTATGATGCCAGGGTCAATATTTTAAGTAACTGATCAGGGCTCTATGTGGATAGCTCTATGTGGATAATGGTAACTTGACACCAGGCCCTACTTCCCACTTTCCATGTGGAAGGGCTTTTATCTTGCTTTTTGTCTTTTGCTTTTTGCTTCTGGTTTCTGGCTTTTTAAGTAGAAATATAATGTGTTCTTTATTATTATAACCCGCCTCTTTTACTTAATAAAGTACAGGTAAAATAATTTACTTTTTCAGCTTCCTCTTTAATTTTCCTCAAGGAGACTGCTTGTTTCAACGGCTGGTTCAATGCCAAATTCACTTTGTAGTATTTCCCGGCAGGCGCGGTATTGGGTTATGGCTTCATCTCTGCGACCTGCTTTTAAAAGGTTCTTTATTAACCGGCGATATAGCTCTTCCTGGTAAGGCTCCCGCCGAATGGCTTCCTTTAACACGGATGAAGCCTCGTCAAATTCTTGCCTGGCTTCCAGAAGTTCCGATGCTTCCTGGCAGGCCTGTAACCATAGCTCGCGCAACCTTACTCTTTCGCTAACCAGCCAGTCATCGTACCGGTACTCTTCCATGTAGTCCCCCTGATAAATTTCCACTGCCTTACGGTAACCCTGGAAGGCTTCTTCCAGAAGCCCTTCCTCTTTCTTGCTGCGGGCTTTTTTAAATTCCCCCACAAAGAGATTTACATCCAGCATAATTTCTTCTTTCGGGATCCAGCATAACCCCCTTTTCGTATCGAACCAGCCGTGATTTGTTGCCCTTTTCCAGATGGGGCTCTAAAACTCTTCTCAGTGTATAGAGGCACGAAGAAAAATTGTGATTGGCTGCCGAGGGGTCTCGTTCCGGCCAAAAAGTCTCCAGCAGAACATCTTTTTCCACTTTCAAATTCAGGCAAGTTATAAGGTAGCGAAACAGGCCCAACACTTTTACATTCTTCCATTCTTTACTGGAAATCAATTCTCTTCCCCGTAAGGGGCCCAGAGCAAACACTTTTAACAAGGGTTCTTTCTGAACCTCAACTTTATCCCCTGAAGAGAGCAATTCTTGCCGGGCAGTTTCCATTTCACGTGCCATTTTCTCGCACTCTTTTATTAACCGGCCAGCCAGGTCGTTATTGCTTTCCAGATATTCCATGTGCGCTTGAGAAGCCTGAGAACAGGCGAGCCGGGGGGAAGTATTTATCACCTTCCGGTAGAGTAAATCCAGCCATTTTTTTAACCTGGTGTAGTCTCCATCCACCATCAGCTCCGGAACTATCTGGAGGAGTGATTCTGTCACTTTTTCCAGATGTCCAGCCTGGTAAAAATGGTTTATGGCCTGATAGTACCAGCCTCGCCGGTAGTATATTTCCCCCGCCCGCAGGTGAAGGTTTGAGCACTCTTCCTGGCTGGTTCTTTTTTTCAGGCGTGTAGTTAAATGATCCCGTAAAATCTGGTGATAGCGGTAAATACCTTCTGGGTCGGAAATTACAAAGAGATGGTTTTGCAAAAACTCTTCCAGGTATTCTTCTGTTTTTTCGTCTTCGCTTAACGCCAGGCAGGCTTCCACATCAGGGTATTCCAGCAAGGAAGTAACCTCCAGGAAAACCTGTTGATCGGGCGAAAGGGTATTAATAAATTCTTGCTCCAGGTATTCCCCGGTGTAGCCGAGTATGCGGGAGAGGGGGGCTTCTTTAACGCCTTCCTGCATAAGAACATAACGCGCCAGGGCTAACCCTGCCGCCCATCCCTCCATATTCTCCCATAGATTGCTCAGTGTTTCCCGGTTTACTGGCAAATCGCAAAACATGTCCAGGGTTTCCTCCAGGGTGAAAACCATTTCCTTCCCACTAATCTCCGTGATCTTACCCTTGGCACGCAGGTCTCCCAGGGGCAAGGGGAGAGCAGAACGGGAAGTGATTATCAAACGCATCCCCGCGGGCAAATATCTCAGGAGCATCTGCACCAGCCGGTTTACTTCTTTATCATGCTGAACCAGGTGATAGTCCTCCATCACTATCAGAAGCTTTTGGCACTCTTTGTCTGCTTCTTCCGTTAAAAATGATAGAAAGCACTTTATTTTTTCCTCTGGGGATATGATAGCTGCCTCTCCTGTTGATATGGTAGTTGGGAGGATATAAGGGTGATTTTTCCCCGTAAGGCGATGCCATCCCCGGGTCATGTAGGCGAGAAAGGTATCCAGGTTGGCGTCTTCCTCATCAAGTTGGTACCAGAGGCAGGGCAGCTCGCTTGTTTTGAACGTAAGAACTCACCAGGCTGGTTTTACCGTAACCTCCGGCAGCCCTTACCAGCACCAGGCTGGTGTCGGCGGGGGTTTTCATCCGTTGCAGCAGTCTTTCCCGGTATATTTCCCGAGAAGCCTGGGGGGGCATTAATTTTGTCTCAATCAAGTAAGGCAAAGATAACACCCAATTTCAAGCAATTTAGATTAATCTATTATATTATAATTATACATTAATTTGTTTATAATTGCTTTAATTTGTCGAAAAAAAAAGAGGAAAATCCTCCAACAATCCAACAATCCAACAATCCAACAATCCAATAATCCAATAATCCAATGAAAAAAGTAGTTACTATTATTTTCCCTTCGGTTGATTTTTGGTTGACTTTTTGTTGATTTTAAAAGTTTATAATTTATTTAAGCTTATAAAAATTTTATTTTAAAATAAAACCCAAGAGGTGAACGCTTTCATGTATACCGAGCCTCCTGCCTCAGGAGTATCTTTTATTATTCGCATGTGGAAAGACCCCAACAGGGATCACTGGCATGGGCGGGTAGAACATATCCCTTCGGGAGAAAAGATCAGCTTTATACACCCGGCAAAAATACCGGAAATCTGCCTCACTTTTATCGATAAACAAGGAAACAAATAAAAAGGAAGTGAGCTCATGGATCAAAGATGGTTTTTGAGAAAGGAAAGAGGTGATTACGGCCCCTATTCCTGGGAACAGATGCAGCAGTACGCCCGGGAAGGCCGCCTGGAGAAAGAAGACCTAGTAAAGAGCGATGCCATGGCGGAATGGGCTACGGCTTCTGAGGTGCCCGGGCTTTCTTCCCTGGTGAGGGGAGCCTCCCCATCGACGCATGCCAAAACTGATCCAGCCTTCTCCGTTGTAGTTAATACCATTTTTTAGAGCACTTTTTAGAAAAGGAGGATTTATTTTGAGCGAATACAAAGAGTGTCCATTCTGCGCCGAAGAAATACTGGCGCGGGCCATCAAATGCAAACACTGCCTTTCCATGCTGGAGCAAACAGCCACGGAAGCAGGGAATGAACATGCCCCGGAACCGGAAACTACTTTGGAGAAGAATATTCCATCTGATCCGGAAGCAGAGGAGGTCTCTCCAAACGCCGACCTTTCCGAAGGGCCATCCCCTCCGCCTTCTCCTACCGCCGGGGAGCAGGAACCACCACCTCCTCCCACCGGGGAGCAAGGGCCACCACCTCCTCCTGCGGGAGATTCCACTTCACCTCCACTACCTCCACCCGGTCCGGAAGAGGCTGAGCCGCCTCCCCCTCCACCAATGAGCGGTTCTGCAGCGCCTCCTCCGCCTCCTCCCACCGGGGAACAGGGACCAACTTCGCCCCCTGCAGGTAGCTCTACTTCTGCGACTCCTCCTCCTCCGTCGCCCGGCCCGGGGGCTGGCGTGCCGCCGCCACCACCACCGCCTACTCCGGGGACCGTAACACCACCTACACCTCCCGGTGTAACAGGTTCAGCCGGGGTGGCGTCGGCGTACGCAAAAGCGCCAGTGGGAAAACGCATCCTGGCGTATATCGTTGACGGTATTATCGGAACCATTCCCCTGTTGGTATTGACGCCTCTGGCAATTATCCCGTTCTACAACCAGATGCAGGATTCCGCCTGGGGAGGGGGCCCCGACACTGGCACTATCATTTTGTTCATTTTAGCCATGTTGGTAGGGGGCCTATGGGCCATGCTGTACACCCTGTTGCGGGACGGTTTTGGTAAAGGGCAGAGCCCGGGTAAAAAGCTCTGCGGTTTGATGGTGGTTCGCCTGTCTGACAACCGCCCTTGCACCAAGGGAAACTCTTTTGTGCGCAATGTCTTCGCCCTGATCATAGTTGCCTTTCTGGTATGGATACCCGTGCTCAACGCCCTGGCTGCCTGGGCAGAACCCATCATTGCGCTGGCTCATAGCCAGGGGTTCCGGATAGGTGACATGGTGGCCAAAACCCAGGTGATCGACGCAACCGAGTACCGGGGTTAAGTGGCAGGAGGTTTTTAGCAGTTACCCTTTCCGAAAGGAGATAGTTGACTTTGACACTGAAATGGTACCTTTATCAGGACGGAAAACAGATGGGGCCTTACAGCTGGGATCAACTGTTGTGTTTTGCCAATGAAGGAAGCATTACACCCGTGGATTACTTGTGGAATCGAGAGTTAGTTGAATGGACCGGCGCCGGTCAGATTGGAGAACTGTTTCCCTCCAGTGCTTCTCCCCCGGCGCCTGACCCGCACCCGCCGGCAGCGGCTGATCATGTTCCTTTCCCGACAACTGCTTCCCCGCCCCCGGCAGCGGCGGAGGGAGATAATTTCCGCATAGAAGGCGGCAACTTCCCGGTAGTAGAGATAACTCTTGCCCCGGAAAGCAGCTATTATGCGGAAGCAGGGGCCATGGCCTGGATGTCGAGCAACGTCAATATGCGTACCCAGATGAGGGGAGGCCTTTTCAAAGGACTTAGCCGGAAGTTCATGGGTGAATCACTTTTCCTGTGCAGTTTCTCTTGCGAAAACGGCCAGGGAAGGGTTGCCTTTGCCCCGGATTTTGCCGGGGTAATCAAGCCCCTCCGGCTGAGAGAAGGAGAGGCCTATATTTGCCAGCGCAATTCCTTCCTGGTAGCCCAGGACACAGTAGATCTATCCTTGGAGCTTAAAAAGAAGCTGGGCGCGGGTTTTTTCGGTGGAGAAGGATTTATCCTCCAGCGCTTAACCGGACCTGGCCTGGCCTTTGTGGAAATAGACGGCTCCGCTATAGAAAGAGAACTGGCCCCCGGCGAAGTACTTCAGGTAGCTACGGGTTTCGTAGCCATGTACGAAGCTTCAGTTACCATGAACATCACCCGGGTTAAGGGAATTTCCAATCTTCTCTTCGGCAGCGAAGGCGTCTTTTTGACCACCCTTACTGGCCCTGGAAAAGTGTGGCTGCAGACCATGCCTTTTGCCCAGCTGGCCGGCAAGATTACCGCTACTATACCGTCTCGCTCCTCTTAGCGGGGGAGTGTTGCTCCATAAATCAATAAGAAAGGATTGATTTTAATGATTGTAATTGGGTTAGCCTGGTGGGGGAGGAAGTAAAGTTGGGAGGGGTATCTTGTTTCTTTTGATATTTTATTGAGATTGTGTTGATTTTCTCCGGGTATAATCATCTTAAAAATATCCAGGCGAGGAGGTTGTCAAATGAAACCAAGGTTTATGGTATTGTTTATGGTGGTGGTGGTCTTTTTTTTGGCTGTTTTAATAGTGGCCGGGTGCGATAACGGGGACACGGGGGAAGAGGCGGAATATGGCCCCCTCCCGGAAGATGAGAACGGAGAAACAAACGGTGCACCGGAGGCTTCGGCAGGAGAGGAGATCCTGGTTCCCGAAGATTACGCTACCATCCAGGAGGCTATTGACGCCGCTTCTCCTGGCGATGTGGTGATAGTTGATCCGGGAACATACCAGGAGAATATCAATTTTCACGGTAAGGACATTACCCTGCGCAGCACTGACCCGGATGACTCTTCCGTGGTGGAGAGCACTGTTATCGACGGAGGAGAGCTTGACACGGTGGTGACCTTTGAAGGCGGGGAGAGTCGGGAGGCGATTTTGGAGGGCTTCACCATTACCAACGGGGAAAGTGATGAGGGGGGAGGCATTCTCATCTTGTCCTTTGCCGCGCGAACTTCTCCTACGGTTAGAAACAACGTAATCACCGGCAACCACGCAGAAGGGCACGGGGGCGGTATCATGGTGGATACGTCAAGTGGCCTTATAGAAGCCAATACCATTGAAAACAACTCGGCTGGCGATACCGGCGGGGGCATCTCCACCGGACTGGACGCCAGCGTGGAGATCACCGACAATGTTATCCGGAACAACTCCGCCGAATGGTTCGGCGGGGGAATCAGGGCGGTGGGAAAGCCATCAATTGACAACAACGAAATAGTGGACAACTCTGCCCCTTACGGAGGTGGGGGCATTAGCATCCACGATTCCACTGACAGCGCTCCACAAATAGGCGACAACGATGTTTCCGGTAACGATCCCGACGATATCAACTAGAAGTGACAGGGGAAAGTGACGGGGGAGGGTTTCTTATCACGCATAACGGATAATCGGAAGCGTAAGAAGCGTAATGAAAATAATTTAGCGTTCAGCAAGTAAATATAAGTAGCAAATAGAGGGTAAAGAAGAGGTGACAAGGAACTGTCCTCTGTTACGCTGTCATGTCCCAAGGAATCGTCCCTTGTTACGCCCTAATCTAAATAGGGAGGTGGAAGCCTGGGTTGCTGTAAACCTTACTCCAGACTCCAGATTCCAGGTTAAGAGAAAACCAATGCTAAAAGCACCATTCAAAACGTTTTAATTAATGTTTTTCAGCAACCAGCGGCAAGCAATGACCAGGCAATGGTATATATCTAAAGAAGGACAATCTTACGGCCCGTACCCCGAGGAGCAGATATCCTCATGGGTTCATGAAGGTAAAATATTACCTGAAGATCATGTCTGGAGCCCGGGCATGGAGCAGTGGCTTCCAGCGAAACAGGCTCCTTTTTTTAGTTCATCCGGCCGTCAACCGGTACCGTCCCGGCGGCAATCCGGCAATTCATGTTTAAAAGTTCTGGCGCTTATCATCATTGCCCTGCTTCTTTTTGCTACCGGATGGCTCTATCAGGCCGGCACCTCGTTAGAACGGACTGTTTTTAACCATGATTATTATCAGGATTTTTTCCAGGAGGCAGGAATAGCCTCTTTATTGCATGAGGCCTTCATGCAAGAGATGAGCCCTGGAACAACACCGGGAGAGCCTGGGGCTGAGATGAATCCCGAAGAGGTTTTGGAGGAAGCCTTGAGTGAGGAGTGGATGGAAGCCCAACTTTTGGCAGCCATCGATGATTTCTTGGCGGTCCTGGATGGCGAACAGGAAACTTTGACCGCAATTGTCGATTTTCGAGAACCCAAGGCGCAGTTAATGCAATCTCCGGAACCGGAAATTCAGGCCTTTGCTGCGGAAATGCCCGACGAATTTTCTCTCCAGGAGCTTATTGGTGCCGATCCCCGCACGTGGCATGAATTTCAAGAAGTCGCTACTCAAATTAGACAAGTGCGAAATACGCTTATGATCGTCTCTTATACAAGTTTTTTCTTTTTATTTTTGTTCTCTTTATTTTTGGCGGGAATAGCCGGTGCTTTTAAATGGTGCGGCACCACCGTCTTTTTTTCCGGGTTGACCTTTGCAGGGTTGCTGCAACTGGGAAGTATTTCGCTCGGAGGCGTTTTTACCGCAGGGGATATGCAAGAAATAGATAATTTAGTAAACCACCTCTTCAGTTATATGCTCCCGGTCTCTTTGATTTTTGCGGGTGTGGGTCTGTTCCTTTTAATAACCGGGCTCGTACTGGGGAAATTACTTGCTTATAGAAAATAGAAAAGGAAGGGAGGCAGATCCCATGATCTGCTCTGGTTTTCTGGGCCAATTTCATTAAGAAAAGGAGTGATGGGCTTGAAAAATTTAATAAAAGTATTTTTATGTGCAGGCTTATTGATGTTTTTGACCGGATGTTCATTTAGTTGTGATTTTGGAGATGACCCCGTAACTAATGGCACCGAAGAAGAAGCCAACAGGTATGAAGGAAACGGTTTTGCGGTAAATTACCCTGCAGATTGGATTTATGAAGAACCTGAGGAGCATATAGTTATTTTTAGCGGGCAAGAAGGAACCGAGGCTAATAGTGCAACAGTAAACATTCAAACCATGCAATGGGGATTAGCGTACCACACTTTTAGTGAGTTCTATGAAGATTATAAATCGCAAATAGAAGGCGAAGGAGGCATGATATCAGACCTGGGTCGCGAGGATTTTATCCAGGATGGCGTACAGTATGATTCGGCAGGATTTACCGCTGAGTACACCATGGAGGGAGTTCAATTTGTTCAATTAGTTATAGCTTTGGACAGAGGGGACGACTATTTTTATCAGCTTAGCTATACAGCACCGCATGACATTTTTCAAAAGTATGAAGATGAAGCCATGTATATTTTAGATAATCTTAAACTGTTGGACGTTGAACCATAAACCAGCCAGCAATTCCTGAGTGCGGCTTTTACCTTCTTGACACTTTTACCTTTCTTGACAAAGGAAGGGATCGTTTATATAATTGCATTAGTACTTTGTCTGGAGTTGGTCAAGGTGATTATACAAGTTAAAGATTTGAAGGAGAAGAATGGTAGAACCTCCAGCTATTTTTTCCAAGAAAGTTTGCAAAACCTGGAAGATGAAGAAATGCTTATGTACCATGAAAACAAGGAGAACCCTGTTAACGTTAAAGTAAATGCTTACTATCAGGACAGTAAAGTTTATATTTCCGGCAACTTAAAAACCTGGATAACCGTGGAGTGCAGCCGGTGCCTTGCTTCTTTCAGCCAGGAGGTGGAAGGAGATTTCTGGGAAGAATTCCAGGTGCACCCTTCCACGGAAGAAGAATTTAACGAGGAAGGCGAGGAGGATGATTACTATTTATCTCGTGAGGCTGCTGACAAGCTGGCGATCAAGGGCAATGTTTTGGATTTAAGGGAATATATACGCCAGCTGTTTATAGTATTCCAGGAGTGGAAGCCCTTGTGCAGCAATGACTGCCGGGGGATATGTTCTGACTGCGGTCAAAATTTAAACGAAGATTCTTGCTCCTGCACCCACGAGGATATTGATCCCAGGCTGGCTCCCCTGCAGAAATTAAAGTCGGGCAAAAAGTTAAGGAGGAATTAGATATGGCGGTACCCAAAAGAAAAACATCTAAAGCCAGGCGCAACAAGAGAAGGGCTCACTGGAAGGCCAAGGCGCCCAAACTGGTGGAGTGCCCACATTGTGGTGAGTTAAAGGCCCCCCATGTGGCCTGCCTGGATTGTGGTTTTTATAAAGACAGGCAAGCAATAAGAGTGAAAAAGTAACCCTGTGCTCCTCCTTTTTGGACATCTACAGTTTCTAAAAAAGGGTGGAGCTTTATTGTTTGTATAGGAAATTAATGCTATGTTATACTTATTCAGTAAGGCCGTAGGAGAGGAGCTAACTAAAGGGAGGTAAAGCCGTGGCTGTAGTTGCTGTTGATGCCATGGGAGGAGATCACGCCCCGGGAGAAATTATAAAAGGAGTATGTGATGCGCTTGGCGCTTCTACACAGCTGAAAGTGCTTCTGGTGGGCCGGGAAGAGGTTTTGAAAAGCAAGCTGGAAGAATTTAGGTGTCCCCCCGAACGTCTGGAAGTTGTTCATGCCGGGGAAATTATTTCCGGAGAAGATGATCCCGGTTTATCTATAAGGAGGAAGAAAGATGCTTCCCTGGTAGTGGCATTAAGGCAGGCCAGGGAAGGAAGAGCCGATGCAGTGTTGAGCGCGGGCAATACAGGGGCGTTAATGTCCGGTGGTCTGCTTTTCATGGGTCGCATTAAAGGTATTTCACGCCCGGGGCTTTTAACCACCCTGCCTACTTTTTATGGTAGCGGGGTTGCTGTCCTGGATGTAGGGGCTAACATGGACGCCACCCCGGAGCAGATGGTTCAGTACGCTTTTATGGGCAAGGCATATGCGGAAAAAATTTTACATAGAGACCGGGCCCGTATTGGGCTCCTCAGCGTGGGTACAGAAAACAATAAAGGCAACGATCAGGTCAGGAAGGCACACCAACTTTTTAAAGAATATTTACCCGAGTTTATTGGTAATGTAGAAGGAAGTCAGGTGTTTTCTGGAGAAGTTGATGTTGTTGTATGTGATGGTTTTGCGGGTAATGTGCTCTTAAAAACTGCGGAAGGCATCTCCCGGGGAATATTCGGTGTATTAAAAGAGGTCTTTACCCAAAACGCGAAAAACAAGCTGGGCGCCATGCTGGTGCAGGGCTCCCTAAAGGATTTGCAGCGCAAGATGGATGATACCGAATACGGGGGGGCTCCGCTGGTAGGCATTAATGGAATATGTATTAAATGCCACGGTTCTTCTCGCGCCAGGGCAATTGAAAGGGCTCTGCTGGACCAGGTAAACCCCTGGGTAAAAACCGGGGTTAACGAGGTATTTAGTTTTGAAATGCAGAAATCGGGATGGTTGCAGAAGGAGATGAAGCAATAATGGAGAAGATTAATTGTGGTATAGCAGCTACCGGTGCTGCCATGCCGGAGAAAAAATTAACCAACCATGACCTGGAAAAGATAGTGGATACCAACGATGAATGGATAGTTAGCAGAACCGGTATAAAAGAAAGAAGGATTATGGAAGAAGGAAAGGGAAATACAGAGCTTGCCGTAAAGGCCTGCAGGCAGGCGCTGGAAACAGCGAAGGTTTCCCCGGAGGAAGTAGACCTGGTATTGTTTACTACCGTTACCCCGGACCAGCCCATTCCTGCCACGGCCAGCCTGGTGCAGGCCAGGCTTGGGGCAGAGCGTGCCGCGGCGTTTGATTTGAATGCGGGATGCAGCGGTTTTGTTTATGGGCTGGTAGTGGGAAAACAGTTTATAGAGGCTGGGGTGTACCGCAACGTGCTGGTAATAGGCGCGGACTTGCTTAGCCGGGTAACAGACTGGCAGGACCGAGGCACCTGCGTTTTGTTCGGAGATGGCGCCGGGGTAGCCCTGCTGCAGCCTACACGGGGAAAAGGGATTATGTCCATGGAGCTGGGTTCTGACGGCAACCAGTATGAAATGCTCAGGCTTCCCGCGGGAGGGGCCCTTATGCCTGCTTCTCACGAAACAGTAGAAAAAAGGATGCATTCTATAAAAATGAACGGTAACGAGGTGTTTAAATTTGCAGTTCGCATAATTCCAGAAGTCACCACGAATATGCTCCGGGAGACTGGAAGAGATATCTCCGAGCTGGGGTATCTTTTTTTACACCAGGCTAACTTGCGTATAATGGAGGCCTCCCGGAAAAAGTTGGACCTTCCCCCCGAAAGGATGCCCGTTA
>PWGO01000152.1 GCA_003554525.1 Syntrophomonadaceae bacterium
AAACTTATCAAGAGATATTAACAGTGCTGTTAATATCGCTATAAAAGACAATTTATTGCCTGGCTCGGGCCATGCAGACTGGGATTTATCTCAACCTGCGTGCATTGCCGGATGGAATTATCAGCAATGTAAAATTGAAAAGGCTGATGTTTCATCCATGGATATAGGTGCTTAATTTAGCACTTATGTTCCGGGCAAAGAAATTAAATCGAAGAGATGATACTCTTCGGGCAAAACTTGCTTTTAAAGTAAGATTGAAAAAAATTGAGCAAGTTTTGTAGGGCGGTAATTAAGTTAAGCTCTAAGATTTGAGCAAACCTGTTTTTTCTGCCCAGCGGCTTAACTTGTCCCCGTACCTGCCGGGCAGTAACTGCAGGTCATGTTTTTTAACTGCTCCCGTGAGAATCAACAGTACCGCATAAAACAGGCCCCCCAGTATTACACTTGACAATACCCCCGCTGCGTTGGCTAACTGGGCGGATAGAAACCGCACGGCTACTTGCTCTACCCCGTAATAGGTGAAGTAAACCAAAAGGGACATAAGGGCGGAGGCAAACAGGGGTTTTAAAATGCTGTTTAGGAAATCCAGCCGGGCCCCGGTTAGTTTGTTTGCAGAGTGGATATTCAAAAGGGCGGCTACGGTAAAGCCTGCCACTGTTCCTATTGCGGCACCCCCGATGTTTACGGAGGGTACTGCAGTTAAGAACCAGGTGATTATGATTTTTACCAGACCGCCCAGGAACATGTTTTTAACTGGTATTACCGGCATACCCAGCCCCTGGTGAATGCCGGTTGTGTTTTTATATGTGATGGAGAATATTACCGACCAGGCCAGTATAGAGAGGGGATAGCCCGCTGCTTCGTGGTCAAAAATCATTAAAGTGATATTCCCGGAAAGCAAGGCAATTCCTGCAGCGGCCGGAATTGCGAATAACAGTGCCAGGCGCTGGGAAGTTTCCACCCGGTGCCTTACCAGGGTCTCGTTTCCCAGGGCTTTAGCTTCGGATATGGCCGGGACCATAGTCATGGTTAAAGCTATGCCCAGCATGGTAGGTATGTGGATAATAGAACCTGCAAAACCCAGCAGCTGGCCAAACAGTGCTGTTGATTCGTGTTCCAGCCCGGCTTGCAGTAAACGATGGGGGACTATTAAAGTATCGATCAGGTTGGTAAGAGGTATAATCATGGAGCCAGCCATTATGGGGGCGGCGAGAGTGCCTATCCGGTACATGGTATCTTTCAGGTGCAGGGGGGGAGAACTCTCCTGGTTTTTCATATGGTGGTAAAAATTTTGTCTTTTTTTGAAGTATATGAGCAGGATAGTGCCCAACCCGCCCAGTGCTCCAGCTACTGCCCCGAAAGTAGCACCTGCGGCGGCGTATTCCAGCCCCCGGGGTATTAATAAATATACCAATCCTATTGATACTGCTACCCGGAAAAATTGTTCAGCGAGTTGAGAAGAAGCAGTAGGTATCATGTTCTGTTGGCCCTGGAAAAATCCGCGCAGTGCGGCCATTATGGTTACCAGGAAAATGGCCGGGGATATGGAGAGTAAAGGCAAGAAAGTTCTGTCATCCTTAAATACGTTTTCCGCAAGGAAACCGGCCCCCAGGGCCAGGGAAACGGAAAACAGCAGGCCGGTCAGCATTATTATGCAAAAGGAAACTTTAAATATTTTCATGGCTCCGTGGTAATCATCCAGTGTCATTTTTTCGGCTACCAGCTTGGAAACGGCGATAGGAATCCCGGCAGTAGCTATAATCAAAAGGGTAGAATAGATAGGATAGGCGTACATGTAAAGACCTATTCCTTCATCGCCAAGTATGCGGCCCAGGATGATTTTTAGAAAAAAGCCGATGAATTTTACTATCAGCCCGGTAAAGGCCAGTATGGCAGCACCCTTAACGAAGTTGCTCTTGCTGTTTGTCAAGTTTAATAACCTCCCGGGAAAAAATAAGAATTACCGCAGAAAACATGGTTAACCGCCTTGTTTCTTATTATTAACTATAACTGTTATTTTAAATAATTTAAAGTGTTTATATAGCACTATTGCAAAACTTCTTGCCGCCATTAATAACTTTCGTATTTTGGTTAGAATAACACTGGCCTTTTGCTTCTTGTTCAACGTTACCTGTGAAAAGGCATGATTTCTGGAAGTATGCTGGTAATAAAAAAACATTCTGGTAAGTAAAAGCAAGTGTGAGCTAAGTAGTTAAACTATTAGACTGTTATTCTACGAACGTGAGGTTATCTCTGCTTTATATCCTTTACTGCATCTACATGAAAGCAGAGACTCCAATTCATAGAATTTGAAGGTTTTTAGAAGTTGCAATTATAATATATTAACTGAAGTGCATGTTTGTATATAACTTCAGGAAATAACACCTGTGTTATAATTGCTTAAGAAGAAAAGTATTTATTATTTCCCTAAGGAGGTATTAATGTATGTCTTATAGTGAAAGAGTGGAAGTAGCAAGGGAGTATTACAACAGCGCAGTGCACGAAATGTACAAGGAGTGCTGGGGAGGTGAAAATCATCACCTGGGCATTTTTGACGACACCGACAGCTTTTTTGAAGCGGCACAAAGGTCCAATGAGAACCTGGTAAGCAAATTAAAAGTTACTGAAAACGATGTAATACTGGATATAGGAAGCGGCTTCTGCGGCCTGCCCAGGTATGTGGCTAAAAACACCCCCTGCAAAAAAGTCGTGGCTTTGAATATTTCAGAAAAAGAAAATGAATACGCCAGGGAAAAGAACAGGGAAGAAGGCCTGGGAGACCGTATCGAAGTTATAGACGGTGATTTCAACTACATGCCTTTTTCTGACAATTTTGCAGACATTATGATAAGCCAGGAATCCATGCTGCACAGCCCGGATAAGGGTAAGCTGCTGGTAGAGTGCGCCCGGGTACTGAAACCAAAGGGGCAGTTTGTATTTTCTGACATACTGGAAAAAGATTTGACCCGCGAAGAAGCAGAGAGAATTTATTCCCGCATCAAGGTTCCCGATCTTTCCACTTTTGAGTTCTATAAAGAAAAACTACCTGAAGCAGGGTTTGAAGTCAAGGAAGTACAAAACCTGGGGAGCGAAAACCTGGGTAAATCGTACCAGTCCGTGCATGACGAAGTAATGAGTAAAAAAGATCACCTGATCAACGAAAGAGGAATACCTCAAGAGATAGTCAATAACGCCCTGGATGGCCTCAAGTTCTGGGTGGAAAAAGCTTATGAAGGAAAAATTGGATGGGGGCTTTTTGTAGCCGAACTCAAGTAGCATAAATCAAGCAACTACTCAGGCCTGCTGTGCCTGGGGAGACGGTTCCAGCTTGATTCGACAGGCGTAGGAACTCACCCCCGGCACAGCAGTAAATTGTGGGGTAGTTAATTGAAGGTGTAAAGAAAGTAAAATGTGAACGAGTGAAACAAGTAAGTGTAATCGGGTAAGAGAAAAATTCAGGTAAATAATATCAGGTAAAGAATAATTGAAAGAAAGTAACTACTCAAGCCAAGTAA
>PWGO01000159.1 GCA_003554525.1 Syntrophomonadaceae bacterium
GAAGACGATGGAACCGGCCCCCTGGCGCAGCAGTGGATGCCTGAGTAGTTACATTTATTTTGAATATAAGGAGAGTGGGATTATGGAAGTCAGTGAAATAAAGCGGGTGCTGGTATTGGGAGCAGGGCACATGGGGCAGCAGATATGCCTTCAGTGTGCCATGCATGGTTACGAAGTGGTTCTTTACGATATATACCGGGAAGCGCTGGATAAGGCGCAGGAAAGAATAAAAAAGCTGGGTGCAAAGTACGTTTCGCATGGCAAAGCTTCCCAGGAGCAGATGGACCGGGCCCTTTCCCTCATAAGCGCCACCACGGACCCCGAAGAGGCGGCCAAAGGGGTGGACCTGGTTAGCGAATCGGTTCCGGAAGATCCCGGGCTGAAAGGCAAGGTATTTTCCAGTTTTAATCAGCTATGTCCGCCTCACACGGTATTTACTACTAACACCTCTATGCTTCTGCCTTCTCAGTTTGCTGAGACCACCGGGAGGCCGGAAAAATTTGCCGCACTTCATTTTCATGATCTCCGGAGCAACAACGTGGTGGATGTGATGCCGCACGCGGGGACGGATCCTGAAGTGGTAAAACTGATCCAGGAGTTTGCCAAAAGTATAGGCCAGATTGTAATTTTGCTGCACCGGGAGAGCAATGGGTACGTTTTTAATTATATGCTTTCCAGCCTGTTGATGTCGGCCCTGACCCTGGCTGCTAACGGGGTTACTTCAATTGAGGATATAGACCGGGCCTGGATGGGGGCCATGAATTATCCCCTGGGTCCATTTGGTATTATGGACCAGATAGGCCTGGATACGGCGTGGAGGGTTATTGATAACGCGGCCCGGGAAAGCGGAGAGCCTCAGTATTATAAAAACGCCGGGTTTATCAAGCAGTACGTGGATAAGGGGTACCTTGGTCATAAAGAAGGGCGTGGATTTTACTCTTACCCGGATCCCGTGTTTGCCCGACCCGGTTTTCTCGGGGGGGATTATAAAGAATAAGATGGTCCGCAGCCAGGAAAGGTAGTAATTGATATGGTAAAAGACACAGGAAAAACTAAAGTAAATGCCGGGGAAGTTCCCCGCTGGAAATCTATGCTTCTTATATCTGCGGCTTACGTGGCCGTGATAGCCAATATCCAGGGTTTTATGGCCCTGCTGCCGCTGGTTCAGGATGAATTTGGGATAAGCCGGGCCGAAGCAGGATTGTACACCAGCCTCTATTTTTTGAGCGCAACCGTACTGGCCATGTACAGCGGCAGATTGGTGGACCGCCTGGGTGTGCAGCGGTCCATGTTTTTCGGGGTAACCCTGGTAGGTATAATGATTGTGCTCCACTCTTTTTCCCCTACATTTGGGGCAATACTGCTTCTTGCTTTCTTTACCGGGGTGGGATTCAGCTTTATAACCCCTTCCGTAAACAAGGGCGCCCTGGCAATTGCCGAAACCGGGAAAAAGGCCCTTTACATGGGCCTGGCCCATAGCGGTGCCGGAGTAGGCGCATTTATAGGGGCTGCCCTTATGCCTTATATAGGAGCCCAGTTTGACTGGCGGACTCCCCTGATGTGGGGAGGTGTGCTGGCCGTGATTATTGCTCTTATAATTTTGAAGTTTGGAGGAGTAATCCCGGGAGGGGCGGAAGAAGAAAAAAAAGAGGGGGAAAAGGAGAAGGAAATTCCCTCCTTTAAGGACGTGTTGCTGGATCTGCTTAAAAACCGGAGACTTTTGATATTTTGCATTATGGGTATGGTTTTTGGTATAAGCATCTCTTCCATTACCGGCCACCTCTCTCTTTATTTGACCCAGGACCTCGGCTACAGTCCTTTCCTGGCCGGCCTGGGATTGGGCCTGTTCCAGGTGGGCGGTATAATGGGACAGCCCGGGTGGGGCCTTTTAAACGACGGTGCATTTCAGGGTAACCGGAAAAATGGGTTATTTCTATTGGGATTAATGGTGGCCTTGATGTCATTGTTTTTTGGCCTGGTGGTAACTCCCATGCTCCCGGTTCCGGCCGTAGTCCTGGGCCTGGTATTTATGCTGGGCTTCTTTACTCTGGGAATACCCGGGATTTATTTTACCGCGGTGGGAGAACTGGTACCCGATAGCCAGACCGGCGCTGCCACCGGGCTGGCTCTTATCTTCAACCGGGTAGGGGTGGTTTTCTTCCCTCCCCTGTTTGGCCTGGTGGCTGACTGGCAGGATAACTACCAGTACAGCTGGCTCCTGCTGGGGGCCACGGTTATGCTCCTTTCTTTTCTTTTCCTTTACCTGGGCAAAAAACAGTTCCGCGAATAAGCCTGTTCAGCCTGTTTAACAAAAAGGGAGATAGCTGATAAATGTAACAAAAGAAGTAACTTATCAGGCTCTATAAGAAAGAAGCCCGCGGCAGAGCAGAGAAGTAAAAAATAACAGAGGTAGTAGCTTTACCCCCGGAGTCAAGTTACCATGAAACCGAGTAGCTACAAGACAGGCAAAAAAAAAGGGACGTGGATTATTTTCCACGTCCCGGTTAAATATTATATTACTGTAGCGGTTCATCGATGGTAATGTGCCCGGCTATGGATTCTATAACCTCGCCCTCGACTTTGATCTGCACCGCTTCCACTTCCTCCAGCTGTGTGAAGGATTTTACGATAGAATCTACCAGGACAGTTTCCGCCTCGGAGCCAAGGTTGGCTTCGGTTATCTCCTTGGAGAAGTCCAGGTAAGCAACTCCATCCTCCAGGTAAACATCTCTCAGTATGGTATCTTCCGGGATTACCCTGGTTAATTCGTCCGTTTCTGGCCCATCCAGCAGGGCTTCTGCCAGCACTTCCAGTTCTATTGGCTCTTCAAACTCCCTTGTTTCGCTCTCCAGTTCAAAAGTGTTATCTGTTGCCTTCATGAAGTAGAGGTCGAGATTAACAGGCTCGCCGCCTTTGCCGGTATCTTCACCGTTGCCCTGTTCACCGTTGTCTGTGGTTTCGTTTTTGTCTACGTCGTTTCCGTTGGTAGTATCCTGGTTGTCACATCCTGTGGCAAAAACAAATAGAAGTGAAATGCAGATGATAAAAACCATTAAACCTTTAAAACTTCTTTTAAACATTTTTATCCCCCTCTTTTTATTTTATTTTGGCTTTCTCTACATAAGACCGGTTAAAAGATATTTTGGTTCCCATGTTTTGCTCAAAAAATTTTATTTAATCTATTGAACAATAAATACCTGAAAGAAAACCATGATGACTGATTATCCAGTCATCTTTGCCCTGTAAAAAAGATAGATAATTCGTTTTTTATCTATCTTTTGTTTAACATTATACACAATCATCCATTACGTGGAAATGATTAAAGACGGGGTGAGAAGGTATAAAGAAATAAAAATGGAGGTTATAAACCGGGACTTGCCCGTATACGAGAAAATAAAAACCATGATAAAAGAGGAGTCTGAATTTTTATGGGACAACCAGGAGCTGGCCCGTCTTATTATAACCTCCGATATAGTGACCCAGGCCA
>PWGO01000081.1 GCA_003554525.1 Syntrophomonadaceae bacterium
CTGGGTCTGCTGCATAAAGAATATAAAAAGACCTATAAGCAGCAAAAAAGGAACAATATATATCAAGCTGGTCCACCAGTTACCCCCCGGTTCGGAAACATTATAAGTGATTTCATGGCTGCTCTTATCTATTTCCTCCGATTCTATTTCCTCCGATAAATCAAATCCCTCATCTACTTCCGATTTGTACTTCTTCTCTCGTTCATCTCCTTCTCCAATATAAGCGATTACTTCATGGCCTTCCTTCTCTATATGGGTAACTTCTCCTTTTTTAATTTTTTCTTCGAACTCGGAAGTATAAATTTCTTCCACATCCTCACCAGGGAACAATTGCTGAAATATAAGCACCATAACCAGGGCTATAACCAGGTAAAATGTAATTTGGCGTAAAAAGGGATTCAAAAAATGTCCTCCTCTCTTTTTCCTGCACACTGCTTTCTTCCTACCATCACAACCAACCAACGGCTAAAATACAGCCTTGTATAAAAAAAATAGCTGAACAAAAAACCTTTATTTTCTCCTGCACTCGTTCATTCTACCATACAATTATGTACCCGTGCAAACAAATTAAAAGCTGCTGCTGCACTTTCTCCCCAAACCCGGGCATTTTATTTTATAGCTTTAATACGTCCCGGAGACTCTTATTCCATCAAGTATATGTCCGGCAAATTACGGTGTTTTTCGTTAAAATCCAGTCCGTAACCCACTACAAACTTGTCAGGTATGTTTAGGCCAACGTAGTCCGCTTCTATATTTACCTGCCTTCTTTCCGGCTTATCCAGGAGGGCTGCCAGGCGGAGGCCTTTGGGTTTTCTCTGGTACAAAGTTTCTTTAAGGTACTGCAGGGTAAGGCCTGTATCAATTATATCTTCTACTATTATAACCTCTCTACCTTCTATATTTTGATCCAGATCTTTTAGTATGCGGACTATCCCCGAGGTACTGGTTGAAGCCCCGTAGCTGGATACAGCAATAAAATCCAGCTCTACCGGGATTTCCACCTTTCTAATCAAATCCGCCATAAACACTACTGCCCCTTTTAACACGCCCACCATGACCGGTGTTTCTTCCCTGTAATCCGCGGCAATATTCTGTGCCATGGCTTTCACCCGTTGCTCTATTTCCGCCCGGTCAATGTACTTTTGTAATGAATTTTCCATAACCAGTTACCTCCTTCTTTTTACCCGGAATTATTTGTTTTTACCATACTTATAACCAACACTTTTTGAGTTTCCCCGGTTACTTTAAAATCTTCAGAGACCCGGTAACCAGCCACCCAGGCAATTTCATTGTTAGAGGTGGTAATTAATGGACAACTGTCTCGTTCCTGTCGGGGCACTTTAAGATCTATAAATAAATCCTTTACTTTTTTAGCCTGGTTTAACCCCAGGGGTTTAAACCGATCACCCGGTTCCCGCGCCCTTACATACAGGGGTAAAGAAATGCGTTGATAGTCAACATAAGCCTGGTTTACAGCAGGAGGCCAGGAAAGTTCGTGCACTTCTTTTATAGCAGTATATAACGTGAGGTTAAAACCCGGTATATAAGTACTGCCCGGGATATTCAAAGGTACAGGAGCCGGGGAATCAACACAGGAAGAAAAACGTTGGATTATTAGTTCGCGGCTGGTTTTATAGGCCAGGCCACCACCAGGAAGATCCAGCTCCTTTCCCGTTTGGCCGTGACAGGCCAGGTTGACCATATCCTCTACGTGCATAAAAGCAGGTTTATACTTTACACCAACCGCCAGGCTGTATGCCATTCTAATCAACCTGCGCTGCATGGATAAAGGCATCTCTTTAAACGTAGAACATTTTATTACCACCCGGCCTGTTTCTACCCGGGCTGACCGGGCAAAATAACTGCGGGTTTGCTTTTCCAGGTAACTCCTATCGGCCTCCAGTATCCGCCCCAGCTGATACAGGGCCTCTTTAATTCTGGGATTATATTCTTCTAGCTGGGGCAAAAGCTCCCGGCGCACCTTGTTTCTACGGTATATGTTTTTAAAATTTGACTCATCCTGTATATAAGAAATCCCTTGTGCCATGCAGTAACTGTTTATTTCTTCTTTACTCACCTCTATTAAAGGCCGGATCAGGGTTAAATTGCGGAACCTGCGGCTTACCTGCATACCGGTAAGGCCGTCCAGCCCACTTCCGTGTAGAAAATTAAGCAGTACGGTTTCCACCTGATCGTCCCGGTGGTGCCCGGTAGCAACAATACGAACCTTAAAATAAGAGGCTGCTTTCCAGTAAAAATAAAGCCTGGCCAGCCTGGCAGCCTCCTGGGCAGACAGGCCCCACTTTTCCCGGTAATAAGGAACGTTAATGCGAGCCCCGTAAAAAGGCACCTCCAATTTCCGGCACATCCGGCGGACAAAATCGGTTTCTTCTTTAGATTTTTCCCTAAAACCGTGGTCAAGGTGGGCTACCTTCAACCGGCTACCCGCATTGGAAATACTGTTGCACAGATAGTGAAGCAGGCTCATGGAATCTGCACCCCCGGATACACCTACCAGTACACTTTCATCGCGGGGTATGAGATTGTACTTTTGAATGGTTTCTTCAACTTTGTTTTCTAACATAAATTCTTCCGGTGCAACTACCCAAGCCATTTTCCTTTCTTAGATGCTCTCTCTTGAGGCTGTATCATATTATGGCTGGTGCCTACAGCTTTGCACAGCAGGGCCAGACTTGAGTAACAGCTTTTACCGTTCATTCCTCCTGCCCAAATTTTCCTGAATTTTTATTAAAAAAAAGCAATCTTTTAGATCAAGATTGCTTAATAAATTAGTTTTATTATTTTAAGAATCCTGCTTTTTAAAGCAAAGAATCTCGGCAGGTTCATGAATTTTTTTAAAAAGGAACAAAACGGCAAGCAATAACTGTTTTGTCATCCCCCCTTCCATTCCTTTTAATTGCTTCTTCAAGGAGCCGATCTGCTATTACCTGGGCGTGTTTTTGCTCGTACTGGCTTAAAAAAGCTGGTAGCCAATCTCCGGCAGAAGCAGCAACCCCGTCACTAACTATCACCAGCAGGTCCCCGGGAAGTATATTTTCTTTATACTCTTCTGTATCTATTTCTTTTAAAATTCCCAGGGGGAGGGATCCTCTGCCAATTTTTTTAACCCGGCTATCCCTTTTGTAATAACCGGGTGCACCCCCGGCTTTTACCCACTCCACCTCCTTTCTGCTTAAATCAATCATTGCCATGTCTACAGTGGCAAATTTTTCTTTTTCATCTTTTATCTGCAGCAGCGAATTTACGGTTTTTATAATTGTTTTCCTGGATAAACCTGCCTTTACCATTTTATCCAACAAAGAAACCGTGGTCTTGCTTTCTTCCCTGGCCTCCGGGCCGCTCCCCATTCCATCGCTGATTATAACTGCATGCTTGCTTTCATCCACTTCGCAAAAAGTATAACTATCCCCACACATGTTTTCGTTCTTTCCA
>PWGO01000071.1 GCA_003554525.1 Syntrophomonadaceae bacterium
ACCCTCGACAATTTGCTCACCCCTTGCATGCCTTTGATTTTTCTACGGGACTTTACCTTCCCCTAATATTACCTTCACATAATATGCTATTGTACTACATGGCCCGCAGCTTTGTCCACAAAACCGGAAACATCTACCTAAAAATCAAGCCGCTCCCCGTCAAGTCCGTCACCATAAGCCGATATTTCTCGCAGGAACAGGGAGGGACCTGTTACCTCCACCCTGCCAAAACGGTAATCGTACTCGTAGGAAGTCAAAAACAGGTATTTCCTGGCCCGGGTTGCCGCCACGTAAAAAAGCCGCCTTTCTTCTTCTATATCCGTAGCCCTTCTACCCGGGAAAGCACCATCGTTTAATGCTATAATAAACACGGTATCCCATTCCTTGCCCTTGGCACTGTGTATGGTAGACAGGGTAATATACTTTTCCGGGCGGGATACCGGTTCCACTTCATCCCAAACCAGGGCCTCTTCCAGCGAGAGCACCTCCAGGAAAGCTCCCAGGTCGCGATAGCGTTCACCGTAGTCAGCCAGGCGCTCTATATCCCGGTATCGCTCTTCCCAGCTCTCGGGATAACGCTTTTGCAGTTCCCCGTAGTAACCCTGGTTCAAAATGCTCAAGATCATGTGGTTAATGCTCCCCGCCTCGCTCAAATAATGCAGGGTGCCGGTTACCGTTTGCCAGCCCTCTTTACCCCGGGAAGGAGCTATACCGCCTTCCAGTATATCTTTCACCGGCTCTTCAGAACAGCTTATCCGGCTTATCACCTTTTCGCAGGAAGCTGGCCCCAGGCCCTTCTGCATGCTGATAATACGCCTCCAGGAAACCACGTCCCTGGGGTTGTACATTACCTTCAGCCAGGCCAGCACATCTTTTACGTGCGCTTTCTGCACCAGCTTCCTGCCCCCGAAAGTGCGGTACTTCATTTTACGGCGCAAAAGTTCAAACTCCACTTCCGAAGAGAGATACGAGCTACGGTACAGCACCGCCATTTCCGAAGGATCTGCGCCCGCGTTTAACAGTTCTTCTATCCTGTCCGCCACGTACTTTGCCTCCCGGTGAGCATCATCAACCCTGCATACCACCGGTTCACGTCCCGGGGGTTTGCGGGAATACAACTTTTTGGGGTGCTGGTGGAAATTGTGGGAAATGATTTCGTTGGCTACATCAACTATTTCCGGGTGGCTGCGGAAATTCTGCTCAATCCTTATTACCCGGCAGCCCGTATGCCTTTCCGGAAACTGCAGCATGTTGCCTATATCGGCGAAACGGAAACCGTATATGGATTGAGCGTCATCCCCTACCACGCAGATTGAAGAATTTTCGGCAAAGAAGTCCACCAGGCTCCCCTGGATAACGTTGGTATCCTGGTATTCATCGCACAGCACGTGCTTGAAACGGTCCAGGTACTGCTGCCTGACCTCCGGGTAATCCCGGAACAGCTTCAGCCACTTGACCAGCAGGTCGTCAAAGTCAAACGCGTTCATCTCTTCCTTCCCGGTCTCGTATTTTTGGTAAAGCTCCTGAAGCCAGGAAATATATCCCTCCAGCCAGGGGTAGTACTCACTTACTATCTCTTCAATATAAAAACCGGAATTACAGGCCTGGCTTATAATTTTTTCTGCCATCCTTCTTTTTACAAATACATTTACTTCTTCTTCGGTAATGGTATCTTTATAGCGGTTAATAAGGTTCTTCCACAGCGCCGCGCTGTCGTCTTCGTCCATTATAGAAAAATCGGGGGTGCGGTTCAGGCGCGAAGCGTGTTTCCGGAGCACCCTGGCCCCCGTGCTGTGAAAGGTTCCCGCCCACATCTCCCGGGGGTAATACCCCAGTATGGTCTCCAGCCTGTTTTTCATCTCTTCGGCCGCCTTGTTGGTAAAAGTGACCAGCAGGATCTGCGAAGGGGGCACCCCGCATTTAATTAAATGAGCCGCGCGGTAAATTAGCGCCCTGGTTTTACCGGAGCCCGGTCCCGCCAGGCCCAAAATAGCCGGAGCCTGCAGCGTAACCAGCTCCTTTTGTTCGCGGTTTAGCTCCTTTTCCAGGAAATTGTTCCAGGCGGTATCCGCGCCCGCAGCGCTTTCCGCAGCACTTCCGTTTACCTTGTTCTTAAATTCCCCCAACAGCCGCGCCTCCTCCTGTATTTTCGTGCAGAGCAGAACTTGAAGCCGGGAGCGCCGGACTCCTTTTCCTGCTTTCTCTCCAGGTAATCTTATACAGGTTATATAGTATCACAAACTACACTTTAACTCAACGAGTAAAGGATAATCCAGGTGTACACAAAAAAAAGCCGTTTAAAATTCCCGGCTGCGTAACAAAAGGGCAACTCCATTGCCCACTTACAAACAAATAAATGTTTTGTAACCGGGGTGGGACAATGGACCTGTCCCCTCGTCCCACCTAGAAATCTTCAGGGAGGGTAAAAATAATTGCATCCAGGTTATCCGGTTCCCCCTCGACAGATACTTCACCTGAATCCACGTTTTGCAGGAAAACCGAAGACTCCAGACGGTAGGAAGCATCTCCACTTTCGGATTCAATTTCGTATTTTAGGGTGGCTCCGTCCATCTCAATCTTAAATTCGTTCACCAGCGGGCGTGAAATTGAATATTCATGGTAATCATCACCATCTTCTCCCTGGTATATTTTAATCTTATGGTCATCGTCGCAATAGTAAATGCAGTAATCCCCCTCATCTAAATATTCTCCGGGTTTATTCGGCTCCTCTTCCTTCAACTTTACCCGGTCAGCAAAGCGCAGTTCACGGGTAATTCTTTCCGAAGTTAGCCGCAGGCTTTGCTGCAGCTCAGTTTTATCAACCCCGGAGCCATATGACAGGGTCCCAAAACTGAAATAAGAATACACCCCGCTTAAAACCAATCCCGATATAAACAGGACTATAAGAATTTCTATAAGCGTATAACCTTTTTCCTCGCGCCACATTTCTCCTCACTCCCCGTTATTTATACGGCTTATTCCTCGTAAACATACGTCTCAAATTCTACTTTTTGCTCATCCCTGGAGTAATATTCATTCTCTTTTTTGATTTTTTTAACTTCTACATCCTTGTTATTAAAATCTATTCCTTCTTGGCTTTGAGTTGTAGCAGCTTCGTTGCTTCCGCTTATCTCTCCTTCTAATTCCTGTTGAGTCATAAATACGGCACCGCTTCTGCTCCCCGAAACGTGTATAGTAAATAAACCGTGCAGGAGCAAGGAGCTTAAAGCCATAATCATCATAACAAACACTACCATAGCTACCAGCATCTCTACCAGTGACATCCCGTCTTCATCAGACCGCAGCCGCCTTATCAATTTCATACCCATCACCTTTTTAATAAAATTTTTTCCTTCTTTCTTGCCATATAAAACAACTCACCTGGTTAATTGCCCCACCGGCCTTTTTGCAAGCCCCAAAATTCAATCGGATC
>PWGO01000184.1 GCA_003554525.1 Syntrophomonadaceae bacterium
GATTCTATGTCTATGTCTGTCATTTTAGCTCACCCGGAACGAAACCTGATCTTCGTCCTCGATGTAGAACAGTCCCACACCGTCGAAGTCGGAGCGCGTAGCCACACGCGGCGCGTCAAGCTGATCGTCGGCGTTCACCTCGTTGGCGTTGACCGCATCAGGGTTGAGCGTATCCGACCCGTCAGACCCGCCCGAGTGGTCGTGGGTATCCTCGGTGAAGTTCTCCGTATGCCGCTCGTTTCCGTGACTCTGCGGGTCCTGCTGATCGGCCAGCACGCCCGACAGCCCGCTCACATCTATCTCGTCGGCACCGTCGTTTTCGTGACGTGCCGAGTGGTTGTCAAACTCCGATTGTGACGGCGCTCCCACGTCGTCGTTGTCGAGGGTCACGTCACCCGTCTGGTTGTTCACCGACTGGACGGGCGACTGTGGGGTCTGGATCTCCACCCAGTTGTCGAGGTCGGTCGGATCGGTGCCTGTCAGGATGAAGGCGTTGTTGTCCTCCGGATCGGCGGCCTGCACGATCCCAACGTCACCGATCTCGGCGTCGGTCAGCGTGGTCAGATCGGACTCGCTATCAACCACGGATACGTCCGTGATCGCCAACGACGGGACCTGTCCGTCCACGAGCTTGCCGTCGCTCCCGAGCGAGGCCACACCGTCTTCGGCCCCGATCTCCGTGTCGGGGATGAAGTTCTCGGTGTGGCGGTCGTTCCCGTGGCTTTGTGGGTCTTGCTGGTCGGCCAACACACCCGACAACCCATCAACGTCCAACTCGTCTGCGCCGCCGTCCTCGTGCCGATCGTTGTGGTCGTCAAACGACTCCTGATCGACCAGATTGATGTCTCCCATGAGTAATTCCTATGAGCGCTGTTAGTTAAGCGTTCGGCGGAGTAGTTCGCCACCGACAAGCAGCCCACCGAGCAGCGCGGGCGAAAGGCCGCCTCCACCCACGGCATCCGGGTCGGGGTCACGACCCACACCGATGATATGCGCGGGCGACTGTTCACCAGCCACCTCAGCGCGTAGCTCGTAGACGCCCGGCTCATCGATCGTCACGTCGATCACGCCGTCGAACGCGAAGTCCCCCGGCGGAATATCCGCCCCCGTGGTGGTGATGAACGGTTCGCCGTCGATCGTAAAGGTGATCGGCTCACCCGCCGCTTCCTCGTCGGCTGTTCCGAACACCTGCACCACGAGGTCGAACGACTCTCCCGGTTCGACACGATCTGGGGCTTGCGTCCAGTTGATACCAGTTATCTCAAACGCTCTGATCGCGCCCATACACCCACATAACGGGGCGTGGGTATTAAATCCGCAGGACCACCTGATCGTCCTCGTCTTCGATCACGAAGATCCCGGTTGCACCCACGGGGATCATGTTCCGGCTCGGCACTCGCCGGACTCTGACATCTTGGATCGCTCTCATGGTTTACCCTGACGCCTCAATCGAGATAGTCGCTTCGGCGGTCCCGTCAGCCGGGTCTGTGAGGACGACGCGGATGAACCGCGATCCGGTCTGGAGCGTGTCCCGAAGCAGCGTTACGCCGGTCAGGTCGCCGTCCTCGCTGCCGTCGAGCGTGCGAACGTTCTCGAAGTACGTCTGTCCGTCAGGCCCGGCGTCAAACCGCACGTCGATGGCGGATGGGGAGTCGATACTGATCGAGATGACCGGCGACCCCTGCGAGTCAAGCTCGGCCAGCACGTCGCCTTCGGCCGCTCCGTCGCCCACCGGCACGTTCTCGTTGAGAACGGAACGCGACCCCGAGAAGGCGTCCACGTCGGCGTCCTCAAGCGCGTCCTGCACGTCCTGACGGCGCTGTGACGGCGACGGCATTAGTCAGCCACCTCCGGATCGCGCTGGACGGCGGCGATAAACACCTTTCCACGGAGCGGTTGGTCGATCTCCGAGCGGTTCTCCACGGTAAAGGCCACCGGCTGATCGCCCACAAACTCCGGATCGAACAGCGCCCGCTCGGTCGGTTCGGCCACGCGCTCGTGGTTCTGTACGGTTCCACCGGGAGCGAACAGCGGGCCGATCGGCTCGTAGTCGTCTATCGTCGTCGGGTCGTCACCAGCCATCAACACGCTCGGTTTGACGCCCCACACCATGACTTCGACGGCCCCCTCGAAGTTGACCCAAAACTGGACGATCTCGAAGTTGAACCCATCAGGGACGATGTGAGGGTTGTCGAACCCGACCTCGACGCCCTGATCGCGGTCTTCATCCTCGCGCAACACCTCGGATATGTCCCGCAGCGGCGTGCGCGCTCCCGGTTCAAGCTGGTCTTTACTCCACGGAAACTCGTCAGAGCGTGGGTGGAAGATCCCGGCGAACAGCCGCAAGTCCTCGCCCGGCTCGACCGAGAACGCCGAGACGCCCTGCGAGCGTCGAACGGTGTCCACAAACGTCGTGTTGTCGGGGAAGCTCTGTTGAATCTGGTTTCTTGGTCTGAGTCCCACCATCTTAGATGTCCTCCCGAACGCGGAGTAGCACGTTCACGAAGTGTGGGTTTTCTTCATCGTTGTTGGCGAACTTGATTGTGATCTCCTCGTTCTTCTGGATCGGCTCGTTGAGGTTGAACCGAATCACTTCGTCGTCAAACGCGACGAACTGCGCCCCCGAGGGGCCGCGTGGGATCAGACTCTCCCCATCGACGCCTTCGAGCCGGACGCCGACCGCCTGTTGTGTGCCGGAAGGGTAGCCGATCAAAACATCCGTGAGCGTCCCGTCTTTCGGAGTCTCGAACACCTCAACCAGCGGGTCTTCAGGCCTCGCTTCGGGAAATTCGGGGACGGACGTGGAGAAGTCGAACGGAAACTCAGACGCCTCCGACTCCTCGGGCAAGTTCAACTCAAACTCCGTTCCATCGTCAATCGCCTGTGCAAGCGCCTGTTGGGTCTGTGCGACCTGCTGGAGCGTGCGGTTCGTGTCCCGAATCAGGTCGTCTATGTCGGTGAACCGATCGAGGATCGCACTCGCGCTGATCGAGTCTTGCCGACCGCCACCACCGCCACGGGAGCGGCTGTGCCGATCGCTGCTATCGTGTCGTCCCATACCGCCCACTTGCGGGCGGGAAGGGTAAAAGTTAGTCCCCGCCGTCAGTTACCGCGCAGCGACTTTCGCTCGGTCAGCACGGTCACGTCGGCGTCCGACCCGGGTATATCCGATGGACGCAGGTCGTATGCCCACCCCGTGTACGCCAACTCGAACGTTTCCTCCGAGCCGGTCGTGTTCTCGATCGTAAAGAACAGGTCCTCGTCCTCCCATTGGAACAACTCCGTCTGTTGGGCCGCGTCCCCGAAGTCCGACACGTCTCCCGTGAGCTTCCCGCGTTGGTTTTTGATGTTGTACCGCGGTGACTCCTGCCCGCCGTGATCAACCTCGATCTCGATCCCGTCTGGAATGGAGGGGTCGCCCCCCGGCGGGTCGGGGAGTCGAAGTTGGACGAGAACACCGTCCTGTCCGTAGAGGCGGCGGATCTCCTCGTTGACGAGGGTGTCGCCCGCGGAGACGGTGAACTCCTGCGTGGTCACGACAGGCAGCACCTCGACGGCTGCGACGGTGTAAACGTCGTTGCTTGGCTGTAGCTCGACCGTGGAGTCAACGGTCAGGGCCGGTTCAAGCTCGCTGTAGAACGGGTTGTTAACCCTATCTGGGAGTCCCATGCGCCACTATTGCGGGCGGTGGGTCATAAAAGGTTCCGCTGAGGTTGGAAAGCTGTTCTACGAGCGCGAACCGACGCGGCGTCCCTGCTTCTCGACCGTCTTGCCGAGGAGCTTGATGCGGATGTCGTCAACATCAGCCTCGTCGTCAACGACAAACTCGATCGTCCCGTTATCCTGCACATCGAACAGGATCGGGGAATTGAGCGTCTTCTGGCGGTCAACAGGGTTCTCCCCATCCTCGTCCAGACCCTCGATATGGGCACGCTCAAACACCTGACCGTCGCTCCCGAGGAACCGTATCCGGTTCACGAGGTGGGCGTTCTCAACCGCCTCGAACCCATAGATGGCGAAGACACGCCGCTCCGCTTTTCCGGTGTCAGAGTCGATTTCGTACACTTCTTCAGTACCCCCATCTGTACCCTCCAACTGAAGGAAGCTCTCGGGCACCGGATCGGGCGCGTCATCAGAGTCTCCCGGGTCGAAGTCGAGGTCGGGCAGGATGTCTCGCGCGATCGGGTTGGTGATCTCCCCCCGAGCCGCGTTCATTGCTACTTCGATCGAGTCGTTCTCTCGCACTTCGATCATGCCGGGGTACACGTAGTCGTTGGTCCCAGCCGGGTCGTTTGGCATAGCAGCTAGTCGTCCGACCACGAGGTACATAAAGGCGGCGGGCATCTGTCCACAACGGGACAGTCAGGGCTTATGTTTCACCCCACCAAACGGGAGAGCATGGAAATGGACATGGAAGTAGCCCCGCACCCGGTTGCGGAGGAGCTAGCAGACAGGATGGTGGAAAGAGACGATATTATGCGGACTCTTGTGGACGAAACGCTTTCGTCGGCCGAGGAGGGTAACATCCGCGAGGCCGGGAGGACCAAGTGCCCAAACAACAACACGATCAAAGGACCACTCGCGCGCTTCCCAAGAGCCGTTGACCTAGCATCCTGCCCACGAGAGATGGGAGGGACGTGGCACACGCACGTTACACCAGAGGAGATGGAGAACCCGGTCAACAGCATCCCCGACATGGCAAACGTGATCTACGGCCTGACCGACGTGAGCGTGGTCGTCGGGTCCGAAACGGCCGATGTCGTTGTGGGACCGGACAACCACGAGAAGGCTCAAGACGTGTTTGAGAACGCCCTTGGACTTGAGGCGAATGGTGTCGAAGACGTGACCGCAGCCCTCGCAAGCGGTCGTTTAGAGCCCATGACCGCCCGCCAACGGGCACGCCGGAAGCTCGACCCGCTGATATTCCGAGTAGAGACGGGCTACACCGAGTTTGACGAACGAATAGACACCATGCCACCCGAAAACTGGGCCGCCATCCACGGGTCGGGAATGAACGAGGAGTTTACGGGAAACATGACGGCCATGACGGCGTTTGAGCCTGAGTCGTTCCGCAAGGCTGCCGAAGCGGGGAACGGCGCGATTGGGGACATTAACATCGCAGAGATCGCCGTCTCAACAGCCATCGGTACAATAGTCGGGAACTTCGTTGACCGGACCCTGTTCGACTAATCACCGGCCCACGACGGCACGTCCACGTCCACGTACCGTGCATACCGCGCCGTCGTCGCCGGACTTTTGTGGCGCGCGCGGCGGTACACATCTCCAAAACTCATGCCCGACTGTAGCATATGCAGGATCGGCGTGTGCCGCCCGAAAGCGTGACTGCCCTCCTCGCAATGATACTCTATGACGTGTGTAGCCCACGACCCCTTGGTCCACGGGCTCCCATAGGTGTTCGTGAACAGCTTTCCCGTAGAGTGGTCAGAAATGGCAAGCCACTCCTCTATTAGGGATACTGTGTGGTCGCTAATGGTAACAGTCGAATCCCGAGATCCCTTGCTCGCACGAACGTACACGTCTCCGTTTTCGAGGTCCACATCGGACACGCGACAACGGACCAACTCCGACGCCCGCATTACAGCGTCGTAGGACAGAGAGAGCGCAGCCTGACAACCGTCACAGTTGCACGCAGACGGGGCCTGCTCGATGATCTCACGGACGCGCTCCCGAGAGAGGTATGTAGGGTCAAACTCCTCCTCCTCGCCAATAACAATGTCTCCCGGCTGCTCTGGTATCTCTCTGTCGTACTGCCGCCGTATCCACATCTTCAACGCCGACATGGCTTGGTTGCGCGACGAGTACGAGTACGACGACGGAGCAGGCCGCCCAACGTTATTCGCCCACGGATACACAGGCTGCGACGGGTCCTCCAACAGCGTATCGAAGTCCTCCAGATCACGCAACGTCGGATCGTCTCCGTCGTACCAATCCTCAAACCGCCTGATCCACAGTTGGTACGCCTCAAACGTGTCCTCACCGATCGACCGACCGACTACCCGGCGACGGAACGTCTGCATATCCTCCTCGGACACAGCACTCATATCTATATATGTGACCGCCATTATTATTAAACTCCGGGTTGTAGAGGCTAACACACCATGTCAGACGGACTCGATGGTGTGGAGGTTGGGAGTGACCCCGACCTAAGCTCACAAGAAAAGGAGGTAACGTTCCACGCGCTCAACCGCGACGACAAAGCGCGTATGCACAGCGACGTTCCCACAGTCACCCGGTACCTGCTCAAGCACCCGGAAGTGGATGTCGTCAACCGCAACATAAAGGACGGCAAGATCGTCTCCGTGCAAGCAGACGTACCGCTGGGGCTGCTCAAACTCCAGAAGAAACGCCGGAAGTCGGACAACTGGAGCAGCGTCACCGGATCGGTTTAACAAACCATGAACGATTCATACAGCGACGTTAAAGACCTAACCGACACCGACCACAGAGAACTGACCGCGGACGAAGCACTCCGCGAAGTAGGACGTATCGTCGGCTTCCGGGGCCACAAACGCACCATCCTCGGGAAGACCGACCTTAACAGCATCTACTGGTACCTGACCGGAGAACAGTACCTCCACCGGAACGACATTGGCACCGATCGGTCGCTCCCGTACTTCCGGTTCCGCTGTGCCGTCGCGCACAAGGTTGGCTTCCCCTTCGAGAACGAGAAGTCCCGGGACCGACCGTTTCGCTCGAACGAACTGAGCGCCATCGTCTACGCGCTCAGAGAGTCGAAAGACCACCGCCAACACGCATACGGGGAGCCACAGAACGAGCGTGGGCAGTCGGAATGAGCGAGGAAATGCAGCAGTCCAAGACCGACAAGGACGACTGGTTGACGCCCAAGTGGATCTACGAGTCGATCGACCAGCACGACGGGATCTACCTTGATCCGTGCGCTGGGGAGGATACCTACATTGGAGAGGCTAACCCACGACCCCGGAGCGGGTGGGACGGCCTCGAATACGAGTGGGAGGGAGTCTGCTTCGTCAACCCACCCTTCTCCGAGAAGGTGGCGTGGGCAGAGAAGTGCGTTGAGGAGGCCCAACGCAGCAGGGTGGAGCGGGTATACCTCCTCTCGCCCGACTGTGCGAGTCACAAGTCGTTTTGGCACGCTTGGATCGAGCCGCACGCACAGTTTACCTGCTTCTTCGAGGGACGGGTCAAGTACGTCGATCCAGCAACCGGCGAAGAAGCAGGCAGCCCGTCGTTCGGCAGCGCGCTCCACGTCTTCGGCGACAGCCCACCGACGCAGGTCCTCCGGTGGATGGACGACGTGGGCGACCTAGTGACTAGAGGACTTTTCTTCTGAGGAAAACGCCCCAATTGGGGCGCTTACCTCCACAGAGTGAGGTACGAGTTCCAACCGGACTCGACGGTCGGTAGGGGTGCGAACACCCGACGACGATGCAGCCGGCTGCTCAAGCCGGCAGACCTTGGTACGAAGTGGCAGTAGAAAAGAGTGACGGCCTACGAGGTTGCCGGCAGGTACGAGTCCGTATAGTCAAACTGGTCGCGGAAGACAAGCAGCGTCTCCGCCGCCCGGGTGCAGCCTACGTACCAGACACGACTCTCAGCCCGCCGCTGGCGCTCGCTGTCGCGGATACTACGCTGGACCGCTCCCGGGATACCATCGTACAGCGCAACGGTGTCAGCCTCCTTCCCCTTGCTTGCATGGATGGTCAACACGTCCGGTACAGGAGCAGTCTCAATCGACTCATACGGCCTGTCGTTGCGAGCTAGGGCCGCACGCAGCGTGTCCTTCGCGTCGTAGGCAAGCAGCCTCTCTACCGAGTCCGCACCCCGTGTCAGGTCGTCCCAGAAGGACGGCTCCACTAGCTCGATCAGGTCAGACCCGGTGAGGGCCGATCCAGCCTTTACCCGAGACTTTGTGGCCTTCTTCGTGTCGGTGAAGTACCCTGCTGGGGTGTACCTCACCAACGTCGTCGCCTCTGACTGCTCAAGCTCCACGTTCGCCGGCAGTCCAGACACCTCCTCTGTCGTACCCTGCCCAAACCGGCTCATACCCATCTGCCCCGTCTGAGGGTTCACGTTGTCCGCCGGCCGGACGCCCTCAAGCTTCTGAAGTGCGTTGTAGAGGTTGAGTAGCGTACTGGAGTGGTTCCACCCCCCGATCCCCTGCTGTGAGCGGAAGACAACCCCACTCTGCCGGAGCGACTGGGCGATCTCGTATAGCTGCGACTGCGTGCGGGCAAGAAACATAGTCGAGTCGTCCCCGTACCTGTCAGTCACGTCCGGGGGATTACCCTTGACCGCACGCACCTCTCCACCCTCAGCGTCAGGCTCGATCTCCGGTGGGTCGTGGTCGATCACGTCGCGTGCGTACTGCCACACCTGCGACGGCACCCTGTACGTCCGGTCAAGAAGCACCTCGGGTAAGGCAAGGTCGGTAAAGAATGACGGGTCGGCCCCCTTGTACGAGTAGATCGCCTGTAGCGGGTCGCCGCCGACGATCACCGTCTCAAACTCGTCCATCCACCGATCACAGATGGACGCCATGATCGGGGTCATGTCGTGGTACTCGTCCACTACGAGAACGTCGCCCTGTGGACGGAGGTTCCCCTCGTCCACCTCCCGAAGCATACCAGAGAAGTCCATCAGCGGCTTGCCATCTTCGTCCCCCTCAGCCTTGAACCTCGACCACGCCTGCGAAAACTCCTGAAACGACGGCGGACTGATCGCCTTGTCCTGTATCTCACGGTAGTTAGGAGCCATCGGAAACGAGTGCTGCTTATTCTCCACGCACCAGTCGTAGGCGTCAAACAGCAACGTCCCGATCGGATCGTCGCGGCTAGGGTTGTCGTCCCACTCGTCCCCGTGCCCGTCGTACTGGGCACTATACTCGTCCAGCATGAACGCCCTCCGGTGCTTGGGCTCCACCACCGTAGCGTCCGACGTTATCCGGTTGCACACACCGTGTAGCGTGCCAAAGTGGCGGGTGTCGTGCTTCCACGGCTTCTCATACTCCTGCCGATCGATGTAGCCGCGGTCGAATAGACGCCGTAGAAACTCAGACGCCATCTCCTTCCGGTACGTCACGAACACCACGTCCCGAGGAGAGTAGCCGCCGTCAAGCAGGCGCGTGACGCGCTCTAGTAGCTGCGTCGTCTTCCCCGTCCCCGGCGGTCCGTTGAGCTTCACCGACGCCTCTGCCGGGTACTCAGCGCCCTTGAGAGACACCTGCTTCTCAGTCATACGCTATCGACCTCCTCGTCCGCGTCGATCTCGTCTGTATCGGGCACGCCTGTAGGCTCCGGAAGGTTGTAGCCGTTTTCCTCGATCGTCTCAAGGTCAAAGAACCAGTACCGGGACTGTCTGCCGTTGATCGTGCGCGGCTGTGAGTCCTTCTTCTTTATGGGCTCTAGGTACTTCCCGGCCTTCTGGACCGACACGTCTAACTCGTCTAGCCACTCAGAGACGAGCCGGGTATTGACCATAAACGAGTCCTCCGTATAGCACACGACGTTCATACCGGCAGCGGCTAGGTCCTCCTTGCCTTCAACCGCACGAGCCGCCTGTAGCTGTTCTTGCACAAACTCTCTAGTCCGGGCTTCGGGACTAAGCGGATCAACGTTGACCACTTGGATGTCCTCGTCCGCAGTCCACTCGTTCACGTAATCTCTAAGGTCCCTGTCTCCGAGGTCTGGGAACCAGTTAAACTCAAACCCGTACTTGTTACAAAACCTATGCTCCGCCTTGTAGCCTACAATCTGATCCATCTCTATCACGGTCCCATCGGGGTACACAAACTCGAAGGTAGGGTCGTCAACACTCCCGACCTTGTTCACCCTCTCGGGCTCCATCCAGCCCTGTTGCTGCTCCAACTCCGGACCTTCGTGCATCATGTCCCGAAGCACACTTTTGCGGATGGGTGTGCAGTCGGAAACAGCATCAACAAGGCGCTCTCCCCGCGGCGTGTCCGGTTCGGCTGTGTCTAAAATCCGCCGGAGTAGGGGATCGCTGTCGCCCTTCACCTCAATAATGCGCTTCGCCGCATGGGTCGGTTCTAGGTCCTCAAACTCCCCCCCTTCCAAGAAATAGTCGCACGGGTCTTCGCCCTCGGGTAGGTTGAGGATCTGCGTCTGGACACCGGCCGACATGAGATCGAGGGCTAGGTCTACCGCACCGCCCTGACCTCCTTCGTCTGCGTCGTAGCAGATAATAGCCCGCCCTTCATCTTGAGCCCGGGATATGATCTGATTCTTCTGCGAGGTTGAGGGGTTCTTACTAACTGACGTGATCGCTAAGACGCTCCCGGCCTCGGACAGGGCTACCGCGTCTTGGATACCCTCAGTAATCCACACACCGTCTCCGACCGTCGAGCCAGCGGTCCCCCACTCGAAAGTGGGCTCCTCAAGCACCGACGAGCTACGCTTCGGCTTAAGGTACTTCATGTCCCACTCGCTGTTCTCGGTGGCGCGGCCCGTCCAGTACGCTGGCAGCCCTTGTGGGTTGTACGGGTAGATTATCCGACCCTCGTCACGAGGGCTGCCATCCTCGTCTAGGAGGCCAATGTCGATCAGGGCCTCGGTGGAAAGTCGGCGCATAAGCTCCCCGTATGCCTCGCCGTCAAGGTAGCCAATGCGTAGTCGGTCAATGAGATCGTCGTCAAACGGCCTGTGCTTCTTAATGTAGCCGCGGATAGTGTGGTCCCCCAACACCTTGTTGAGGTTGTTGTGGAGTATGTCAACAGCCTCGTCCAGCGCGTAGCGGGCCTTCTCCTCGTCGGTGAGAGAATCAAGCCCCTCAGCCTCCTCGTAGTCAGCGGGTCGATCATCGGGCTCAAACTCCACTCCTGCCCGATTGGCCGCCTCCTTAAGCACTTCCACAAACGCCTCGCCTTCTACGGAGGGGTTTTGGCACGTAGCAAAGCCCTCCTCTATGGCGATCCAGTCAAACACGTCCCCTCCGGTGTCATGCGAGTAGCAGTACCAACCGCCGTCGTCGGTCACGATCAGGTTGCCGGCGTTGCTGTCGTCGCTGGTGTGCCCGTGTTCCGGGTGCGTACACCGGCCTGCGCGGTGGGAGGAGGACGAGTCCTTCCAATCCGAAGCCGCTCTCCTGATTACATCCTCTGTTCTCAAATTCCGCCGAATCCGCTCTATTAGGTCCTCTGGCATGGTTTGCTACAGAGGTCACTACGCAGGGTTTAAGACCCCAGCCCACGAAGAACGGGTGTCAGCCTCGTGGGTGGGGACTTTCTCCCCGCCGGCCTCTGCTACCCTCCAGTTGTATCTCCTGTTTCATAAGGGTTACTACCCTGACTACGATAGGCTACGAACAGATTGAGGCCGTTCGTAGTGAGCTAATCACGGAGTATACGCGCTCGCGTGCACGTATAGGGCGGGAAGGTACGGACTCACTACGCACTACGAACGATTTGTGCCCGCGCGATACGGATAGATTGATCGGATGTTTCCCTCCCATACGCGCGTGTGTGTAGTAGCTGCTCCACGAGTAGCGTAACGCTCAACCGTCTCTGTCCACAACGGGACAGTATGCCTAGTGGACCAGAAGGTGTGGCTGGGGTGGATGATGTCCCTACCTCCCCGCGTTGGGAGGCTGAAGGCGACCGAGCGATCAGGGCTCGGGGGGTTCACCCGCGACACATGAAGTTACTTGCGCTACTACGCGAGGATCTAGGCGGGGTAACGAATCAGGAGGCGATTGCGGCGCTACTCGAATACTACTACAGACACCCTGATCGCGTTAGCAACTACTGTACGACCCCGAGACACCGATAGAAGGGTGTGTTCTCAGCGGCGGTGTCCGCCACCGCCGCCGCCACCGCCTCCACCGCCCGCGGAGGTGGGTGTGGAGCCGTTGGACTGTGCGCCCGAGGCTCCGTTGGTGTTAGCGAAACGTAGTCTCCTGATCGGGAGTCCCGCCGCGGCCGGTGTCGGCTGCGCGGAACTGCGTGCGGTCCATGTCGTCGTGCATGGACCGGCTCGTGGTCGAGCTACTGACAACTCGCGCACGAGTGTTTCCCCGAGAAGGGGAGGCAGCGGGGACGCCCGCGTCGGTTGCGAGCGCGGCGTTGATCCAGTCCCCACCACCGAGGATCAGCCCACCGAGCCCGGAGACGCCGAGGATCAGGCCGGCGGTGCCGCCGACCTGCGTGGCGGCGAACGCGAGGCCTGCGCCAACGACCATTTTGATGGTGCCGTTGACGAGGAGCCCGGTCGCGTCGGATGGCGATTCGGAGAAGCCGAGTACGGGTGCGATTCGTCCTGCGAGTTGGGTGGCGACGACGCCGCCGGCTGCGCCAGCGAGGCCGATCGTCCCGACGCCGAGGAGGTCGCGCTCCTCAACGACGTTCTCAAACTCGTCGGTTAGTGCGTCCACGTTGGGTGTAACCATACACGCCCGTTTTGACGCGGATATAAATATAGCTTCGGTGTAGAAGGGGTGTTACACCGGGCTTACGGGCTTTCGTCCGGTCCGCCCACGTCTAGGCCGTCCAGAACCTCGTCGGGGTCGCTGTTTGGGTACATCTGTTCGACCACTTCGACGGCCTCCTCGCGTTCGTACACCTCGGGGATCACATGGACCCCGGCGTTGCGGAGCCACGTTGCGGCGTACTCCTTTCGTTGGTCGGATAGCTCCTTGGGAACCCCCTCGTGGTCGAATATGAGGAGCAGCGCCTCTATGACGTATGGTTCTCGGAGTCGGCCTTTCAGCTTCTTGAGCCCGTCGGTGGGGTTTTCACGTAGCTCGATCAGGACGCCGAGGATGTCCGCGGCGGCCTTGTTGAACTTTTGCTCCTGTTCCTCCGCGGGCAGGGATTCGTAGTGACTACGCACTTGCTGGGCGTCGGGGTAGTCGTCCACGACGTTTTCTCGCACATCCTCTAGGTGTGGGACCACCTCCTTCTCGATCCCAGTCTCAAGTGCGCGCTCGATCATCTCGTCGTCTAGGGAGTCGAGGACTGCTTCGGCCGTTTGCGAGTCCATGTTACCAAGCAGGTTCCCGATCATACCACCTGACATGGTTACTCCTCGTCCTCCTCGGTCGTATCTTCTTCGGCGTCTTGTGCCTCTTGAAGCTCGGCCTCTCCCTCCTCTCTCAGCGGGGAGGCTTCTGCGTCACCGCTCGGGGTTCTTGCCGGACCCGTGTCGTCTTCCACGACCTCTACGCTGCGTCCCTCAGCCTCTCTCTGGTCCTGCTGGACGGTCTGCGGTTCCGGCGGTTGCTGGCGGGGCTGGGCCTGCTGCGCGGGCTGCTGGCGGGGCTGGGCCTGCCCGTTCACCCGTTGGTTGGTCTGCTGAGAGATCCCCGACGTGAGATTCATAAAGGCGTCCACGGCCTTCTCTGCGGCGGCGGGGGAGAGGGATTCGGCGAGCGATTTCTTCCACTCGGACTCCGTGGCAGCCTCCTGCTGTTTCGCCTTTGCCTCTAGTACGTCGGGGTCCATCTCCATCTCGATCACGGTTTCGAGCAGGTCGGGGTCCTCGATCGTCTGTGCAAGCTGCGCGATCTCCGCCATCGTGGACTTTTCTGACCCCCCTTTCGTTGGGTCGGGAGTAGGTGGCCCTCCGCTGCCCTGCTCGTTTAGTTGCTCCTCTAGCTGCGCGAGCCGACTGTTGAACTGCTGGCTCACCTGCTGGATCATCTCGTTCACCTCGTCGTTCTGGTCGTCTCCGGGTTGTAGTTGCTCCAACTGCTGTTGAAGCTCGATAAGCTCCTGAATCTGCGAGGTGGGGCTGGTGGACTCCTGTGTCGGTTGCTGCTGGGGTTCGCCGTCTTCCAACTGCTGCTCCAACATCTCTAGGAGTTTCTGTTGGAACGGGTCCAACTCTTGCCCCGGGCCTTGTTGGGGTTGGCCCTGTGGGACCTGCGCCCGCTGTGGACCACCACCTACACGAGACGGGCTCGGAGGCTGGATACCTGCGGAGGACCCGTTTCGGCCTCCTGACTGTGGGGGCTGCATCGTTGTTTCCATACTTCCGCGGCCGTTTTCACCGCCTGCGGGGGGTCGGATGGTTCCGACACCCATCTGGTCGGCTTCGTACTGCTGGGCCTGCTGGACGTACATCTGGTCGCCGGTAGTCTTTGTCAGCAGAGTCGCCCAGCGCATATCGTACTGTAGGTCGGGGTCCTCTCGGAGCCGTTGGTTGATCGCCTTGGAGTAATGCCGGTTGACGCGGCTGATCGTCATGCGCTTGTTGTTAATGTTGATGTCCGAGAGGATGTCCGTCACGTCCGAAGTGGACAACTGACCGTACTCGTCAAAGAACGAGCTAATGTAGGCTATCTCGTCCTCTCCGATCTTCGGGTCCCGTTCAAGGATGTTAAGCAGAATATCGTTCGGCGCGGGCGGCTCCTCCATGAGGTTAGCGGGGTCTCCGTTCGCACCCGGCTCCGCTTCGTAACGCCCATCGGGTTGTGGTGCCGGCTCGTCAATCTCTCCCTCTGCTTCGGGGGCGTCGTCACCCTCCTCCTCGTCGCTACTATTCCCGTCGTCCAGCGCACCCTCGCGCCGGAGCCATTTACCGACTGTGGGGCGGGACCAGTCCACGTCCTCGTGTTCGGCCACGCCCTTGATCGTCCCGATCTCCTCGTATAACTCTACGAACCGTTCAACCTCCTCCTGATCCGGGGCTGTGTTTGCTCCCATACGTTGTAGGTGTAGAGCGCGGATGGGGTAAGTCTGGTGGGTGAAAGGCTACATCTCCTCTTACAGCCTGTAAACAGCAAGGCTGAGGGCCGCCGTCTGGGGGTTCTGGCCCTCGGTGCCGCGTCCTTCACGACCCGAACCCGACCCATATCTTTCCCGACCCCCACCCATTTCATCAAATCGCGCGCGGCTATCTCGCCGATCGACAGGGGCCGACAGACGGTCGAGAGACGCGCGACAGACGGCCGACAGAC
>PWGO01000102.1 GCA_003554525.1 Syntrophomonadaceae bacterium
CAGGAGTTATTGTTCTTATAGAGCAGTAGTGTTACAATTAGAATTAAAATAATAACGGTTGGGAGCAGTTGCTGAAGCAAAAAGGGTTAGCTCTTGCTTTGGTTTTAATATCTCATCTTTATGTTTAAATATATTACCACTATACGGGTAATGACGGGTAATGGTGCAACCGATGAATAATATGGATACGGGCACGGGACTTTTTGAACAAATACCGGCGAACTTGTTTTCGGTGCTGGCCGGGCCGCTTAAAGAGATGCACGCGGATCTGCTATTTTTAGTGTACGAGCAGCTCCGAAATACCATTTATACCCTGTCAAGGGAGACGGTAATAGACCTGTTCTGTGAATACCTGGAAACAGCCGAAACCCCGGAGGAGTGGCCCGAGGAGGAGGAAGAAGAAGAGTACGGGCCGGTTACGAGCACCAGGGAACGGGCCAGCCAGCTGCTGCGCAGGTTTATGGAAACCGGCTGGGTTCTGCAGGAACAACACTACGATTACACTCTTAAAATCTCTCTTCCCGATTATGCCCTTTTCCTTTTGGAAACCCTTGATAAAATACGCACCGGCTACCGTATGGAGTTTCGGGGCCGGGTGTTGAGCGTGTACCAAAACCTTACCGGGGAGGAAAGTATGAGCTACGTGGCTCTGCAGCAGGCCCGTGAAGATACCGCTGAGTTAATCCGGGGGTTAACCAGCCTCAACCATAATATAAAGAAGTATACGGAGAAACTCCTGGAGGTTAAAGACCCGCACGAGGTAATCAGCCAGATTTTTGACGAATACCAGGTCCGGGTGCTGGGGGAGCAGTACTATCGCCTGAAAACTTCCGAACATATATCCAAGTACCGCACCGGGATATTGTCCAGGGTAAACGAGTGGAAAGCCAACCGTACGGAGATTGTTAGCCAGGCAGCGCGCATGGTGGAGGAAAAGCAGGTGGAAGAACGTGTGGAAGGTGAAAACTTGCTGTACGACTGGCTGGAGTTTATCGAGGAATCTTTTGGCAGCATGGACGAGATACTGGAAGAGATAGACCGCCGAAATACGCAGTACGCCCGCTCGGCCGTGGAAAAGCTGCGTTTTCAGTTGCAGCAGGGACGGGGGATGGAACAGCAGATGGTGGAGCTGCTTCGCTACCTGGCTGAAAAGGCCCGCCGTGAAGGAGAGCAGGAGCAGCCACCCGGGGAAGTAGCCCGGCTTATCCGGGTTTTCCGGCAGAGGGCGGTAGACGAGCTCAGTATTAAAATGCCGGCCCGGGAGAAGAAAGAACACGAGCCCCGCCCCCTGGAGGTGGTGGAAATAAACCGGGAGATCCGCAAGAGCAAGCTCAAGCGATTTCGCCGGAGGGTGCAGGAGGAAATTACCATACAGGAAATCAACCGCTACGTGGACTCGCTGCTGAAAGACAAAAGTGAACTGCCCCTGGGGGAAGTTCCCCTGGAAACCCGGGATCACTGGGTTAAACTTATATATATCCTCCTTTACAGCCGCTCACCCCGTGCTGAATACAAGCTTACCGGCCAGAGGGGAAGCATAGTTAGCCTCCGGCAGGGGCGGGTGGAGCTGCCCGATTTAACCCTGGGAAAAAGGGAAAAAAGGGGAGAAAGGGAAGAAAGGGAAGAGAGGAATAATAGAGCATGAGCAGTTTTGAAGAGCTTTATGAAGAGCTTACGGACAAGGAAAAAAACATGTTCAGCGAAACGGTGAACTTGCTTCTGGGGAAAACCTACCTGGTATACGAACGGGAGGAGGACCGCCGCTACTACCGCTTTGTGGAAAAGCACCTGGAGCTGTTTACCCGCTACCTGGAGATGGCCCGCTGGAGCTTGCACCTGCAGAAACCCGACGCGGTAATCCAGCTTTACAATATGGAGGAGCGGAACCGCTACAACTTTAACCTGCAGGAAACTATTTTCCTGGTAATCCTGCGCCTGCTTTACGACGAAAAGCGCCGCGATCTGCGCCTTACCCAGCAGGTCCTGGTTACGGGGCAGGAGATACAGGAAAAATATATGGCGTTGCAGATAAGGCGCCGCCTGCCTTCCCGGGAAGACACCCGAAACATACTCAGGTTGTTTAGCTCTTTTTCCCTCCTGGAGATTAAAAAAGGGCACTGGAAGGATCCCGAGGCGGTTTTTCAACTTTACCCTTCCCTGCTTTTAGTGTTAAACGCCGCAGACCTGGAAACGCTGGTGGATTGGCTACGGGAACAGGCCGAGCGGGAAGAAGAGGAAAAGGTTAAGGATTGGGGCGAAGAGTGGGAAGAAGCGACCCGGGGAGAAGGAGAACCGGTAAAGGAAGATATTGGTGAACCGGAAAACCCGGATGAGGATAACGCGTATACCGGGTATACATATACAGAGGATGCCGGGGATACGGGCGATGATGGAAATCCTTTTGCGGGGGAAGGCAGTTAGATGGTTAAAGACAAATGGATTAATTTGAGCCTGCCGGAGGGTTAATTTTAAGCGATCACAGTAACAGTTACGGAGGCGTGTTTATGAGGTTGCTCACCAAAATAAAACTGGTAAACTGGCACTTTTTTGTTAACGAAACCATAACTATAGACAATGACACCCTTGTTACCGGGGACAACGGAACAGGAAAATCTACCCTGATAGACGCCCTGCAGGTGGTCATGATCGGCAACTTGAAAAAAGTTCGCTTTAATTCCTCGGCCATGGAGGACCGCACTACCCGGGACGTGCGTAGCTACCTGCGAGGCAAAACCGGGGCGGAAGGGAAATCCGGGTACCTGCGCAACGAGGATTTTTCCAGCTATATAGTGCTGGAAATCACCCGGACTACCAATAACCAGCCTTACCTGATAGGGGTGGTATTCGATTATTTCCAGGCTACCGGCGAGGAGGAACATGTCTTTTTCCGCATCGATGAAGAGCCGGTAACCGACGACCTTTTCTTTAAAGCCCCGCAGGTGACGCGCAACCGGGGGGAATTTTTTGATTACCTCAAGGCCCGGGGCATTAAACACCAGCAGTACCGCAACGATGTTAACCGCTACATCCAGGATCTGCGGCAACTGTTTGGGGGAGCCAAGGAATCTTTTTTCTCCCTTTTTACCAAGGGTATTTCTTTTTCTCCCATCACTAACCTGCGCAGCTTTGTATACGATTATATACTGGAGGAGCGCACCCTGGACGTGGAAACCATGCGGGAGTATTTCGAGAAGTTCCGCCAGGTGGAAATCATGATCGAAGAGACCAAAAAGGAAATTGCAGAGCTGGAGAATATAGAGGAAATATACCGGGAAATAGAAAAGTTCCGGGAGACGCTGCAGGTCAACGATTACATGGTATACCGTGGGGCCTGGGAGACTGCGCTGGGCGAAGCCAGAGAAAAAGAAGAAGAGCAGGAAAAAGCACGGCGGGAACTAAAGGATTTGCAGGAGAAAATAGAAGAAACCGAAAAAGAGAGGCGGCAGCTTAAAGAAGAAATAGAGAGGCTGGCCGAGGAGATGAGGAGAAACGAGGCCAGGCAGAAAGAACAGGAGCTGCAGCGCCGCCTGAGTGAACTGCGGGAGAAGCTGGAGGCGCTGGATAAAAGGCGGAAAAACCTGGTGCACCAGATTAAAGTGGAAACCGAAGAAATAAACCTGCTGCAGGAGGTGCTGCAGCAGCTGGAAGCGCCGGTAGAGCTTACCCGGCCCCTCCTGGAATCCGGAGAGGTATGGTCGCGGTCCGCAGAAACCGAGGGCGGGGAATTCCCCCCCGACATCCGGGTCCCCGCGGAAGCGTGGTCTTCGGGCTTTGAGTGGCTTAACCGGCAAAGATACCAGTGGGAGCAAGAAGACAGGGAGCTGGAAGAAGAGGAAAAGAAGCTTAAGGAAACCGTGCGCAGCCTGGAGAAAAATCAGGCGCTGGGTCCCGAATCTCCCACCATGAAGCTAAAGGGAGTGCTGGAGGAGCACCTGTTTGATGCCCGGGGCTGCAGCGTCCCCGTTCATGTTTTTTGCGAGGCCATAGACATAAAAGGGGAGCGCTGGCGCAACGCTGTTGAAGGGTACCTGCATACCCAGAAGTTTGATCTGCTGGTGCCCCCGGAGTATTTTGATGAAGCGCTTACCCTGTACGAGAGGCACAAGTTTTCTATGGGAATCGATAGGGTGGGTCTGGTGAATACTGCCCGCCTTTTGAAGGAAAGCCGGAAGCCGGAGGAAAACAGCCTGGCAGGGGAAGTGGAAGCGCATGTGGAGTATGTGGCCGCGTACGCCAACTGGCTCCTGGGCGGGGTCATCAAGTGCGAAACGGAACAGGAGCTCAAAAAAAACCGGCGCGCGATTACCGATACTTGTATGCTCTACCAGAACCATACCGCCCGGCAGATCCCGCGCCGCCGTTACGAAGTTCCCTATATCGGGAAAGAAGCCATCAGGACCAGGCTGCAGCAGAGCCGGCAAAGGCTGGAAGAGGTGCAGCGCAGGCGGCGGGACATTAAAGAGTGGAAAGAAACCGCTTTGCGTGTAGGGCAGCTGAGCACTGATAAAAAGGACCGCTACGAGAACTGGAGCAGGGAAAGAGAGGAGCTGCAGGAAAGAGAAACGCTTTCTGAGCAAGTGGAGCAAACCCAGAAGGAGCTGCTTTCCCTTGATTTCAGCGAGTACAAGAAGCTGGAAAGTAAACACGAACAAAAACAGCAGGAATTAAACCAGATGGATGCGGATCTGCGGAAAATGGAAAACCGGAAAGGAAACCTGGAAAGTCAGGTGCAGAACCTGGAGCAGCAGAAAGAAGAGCGGCACCAGGAAAGTAAGGAAAGGGGCAGGCAGCTGGGCCGCCTGGAAGAAGAACTGCAGGAGAATCTGCTGGAGAAATGCCGGGTCAAGTGGGATAAAGAGGTCAAGAAGCAAAAACCGGAAGTGCTCTGGAACAATTACCGCAGCAACCGGGAAGGAATCAATACCCGCATGGCAAAACGCCAGCAGGGGCTGGTTAAAGTGCGGGCCGAATACGTGCACCGGTACAATTTTCACGGAGATCCGGAAGCCGAAAACAACGATGCTTTCCGGCAGCGCTACCGCCAGCTGGTGGACAGCCACCTGCAGGATTACGAGGAGAAGGCCCGGGAAGCCCGTGAACAAGCGGAACAGAGCTTCCAGGAGCATTTTATAGCCCGGCTGGGAGAGTATATTAAAATGGCGGACGAGGAAATTAAGGAGCTAAACCGGGCCCTGAAAGGGATGCGCTTTGGCTCCGAGAGCTACCACTTTAGCCTGACTCCCAAAAAAGAAACCAGGCGCTACTACGATATGATCACGGATACTTCCGTTTACCAGGGATCCATTTTCCGCGATTCCTTTTACCAGAAGTACGGCGAGGCCATAAACGATCTCTTCCGGGAAATCACCGCCCGGGAAAGTGAATTCCAGGAGACCATGCAGTCATTGACCGATTACCGCACCTACCTGGATTTTGATATAATTATTACCGATGAGCTGGGCAACAAGAGCTATTTTTCCAAAGTGGCCCGCGACAAGTCGGGAGGGGAAACCCAGGTTCCATTTTACGTGGCCATCCTGGCTTCTTTCTACCAGGCTTACCAGCTGTACCGCAAAACCGACACCCTGCGCCTGGTAGTTTTTGACGAAGCGTTTAACCGCATGGACGCAGACCGCATAGAAGAAGCCATCCGATTCATGCAGAACCTGGGTTTCCAGGCGGTTATAGTGGCTCCGACCGGGCGCATTCAGCTTATCGTGCCTCATGTGAATACCAACCTGGTGGTAATGAGGGAAGGCTTTAACAGCTTTATAGAAAGGGTAACGCGCAAAGAGCTGGTGGAAGGGTAGGATAAATCCGGATATCATATAAAAGGTTGTGTGATGTAATAATGAAACCGGGCCGTCTCCAGGAAGAAGTTCTTCACTCCCTGGTTGATAAATACGAAAACCGAAAAGATTACGCTTCTGATAAAAAAAGCCCGCGGCGCACCTTTCTTAAAATAGACAGGAAATATTACCCCGATTACTACCACGTAAGCGACAGCAGCTTCCGCCTCATGTTTAACCAGGAAATGCAGCAGCTTCAGCAGCAGGGCTACGTGGAGCTGGAATGGGAGCGCTTTAACGAGGGGGAGTACTTAAACAAAATAGTTTTAAATTCTGAGTTTCTGCCGGAGATTTATGCTCTTTTGAACCGCGCCTCCAGGAAGGAACTGTACCGATCTGCGGCTCATCTGGTGGAAAAGTGGAGCCGGCAGTCTCACGTAGAGATGCAGCCTTTTTACCGCTACCTCCTGGACAGACTGGAGCGACTGCAGCCGCTTCCCTCTCCCATAAAACCAGGCCGGGAAGCGGAGATGAAGCAGCTGCTGCAGGGAATGCATGCTTTTTTTGAAAGCAGGGAAAGTGAAATCAGCAAACGTATCTTGAGTGTTCGCCTGTACCGGGATTCCAAGCGCTGGGAGAGCCTGGAGAAAAGTATACTACACCTGCTAAGAAAGTTTTGTTTAAACCAGGAGGAAGCCTCCCGCGAGGACAGGGATATCCTTGCGGAAAGGGGCATTGTAGACAACCCCGTGCATATAAACATCTCCGGCCCCCTGGTGTTTTCTACCTGCCGGGGGCAGGTGAACCTGGCTTCTTTTTACCCGGACCTGGGTCTTTCTCCGGAGATGGCAAACGAACTGGAGGTGGTTGAATCCCGGGCGGAAGCAGTGGTGACGGTGGAAAACAAGGCTTCCTTTTACCAGTACCTCCGGGAGGGCCCGGCCGGCCGCCTGGTCTTATACCTGGGAGGATACCATAACCCGCCCCGGCGGGTCCTGCTGCAGAAGATTTACCGCTATTTCGAGGATAAAAATATAAATATCCCCTTTTATCACTGGGGCGATATGGACCTGGGAGGTATAAACATATGGTATACTTTAAAAACCAGGACCAATATTCCCTTCCAGCCGGTGTATATGGATGTAGACACCTTCCGCGGACACCTTGACCTGGCTCAGGATATCGATGAAGATTACTGCCGCAGGATAAAGAGTTTGCTGCAAAACCCGGAGCTGGAAATATTTCATCCTTTAATCCGGGAAATGCTCCATTTCCGGAAGCGGGTGGAGCAGGAAGCCGTTGAAATAACTTAACTACTTACGGTGTGAAAACTTATTTGAGAGGTGGGAAAAAGTCCCCCACCTTTAAATAGCTGCTGCAATAATTTTTTGTTAAGTAAAGATGAAGTGCAAAAAGCCAGCTGTATCGATGCAAAATTAATGGAAGAGTTATTTGGACTGGAATCTGCATATTACCCCCGGAAACCAAGCCGGAAAGAATGCGGTTGTTACCAAAGCACGGACCTGGGATGGTATGACACCTGTATGCACAAGTGCTTGTACTGCTATGCAAACCATAGAGAAAAAATAATTGAAAATGATTACAAACTACATGATCCTGATCATCCCGCATTACACCGGGGAATAGAAGTAGAGGAGGCATAAACCGCTTTCCATGTTCAACCGGGTGCAAGAGTTATTCTTCTATAATATACCCTTTTTGTTCGGAGGTAATTTGATATATATATATATTAACAGGTATTTTATTAAGATTTGTATTGTAGTTATAAAATATGGTATTATGTAGCGTGTGAATGCGTGTAAGATAAACCAGAGGCTTACCGGTACTGGCCGGGAATTTCATATAAATTGCAGTTTTTTGCAGTTTACAGTTGTGTGAGTAAACTGGCCGGTATAACCATTGAAATCATAAACTCGGGGGGAATAAGGTTTGAATATGCAGGAGAGAAACCGTATTTTCAGGGATTTTGTTGAACATTTGAAAAGTGATTTTGATATTTCACTGGGTGCCAGGATGGAGGAATTAGCCCAAAGCAGGCCGGGGCAGGTGGCTATTACTTCCCGTGAAGAAGAAGTTACTTACGGGCAGCTGAATCAGAGAGCCAACCAGTATGCCGGTTATTTTTCTTCTGCGGGGTACCAACGCGGCGAAGCGGTAGCGCTTTTGATGGAAAATTCGGTAGACGCGTTTGCCGTGGTAATTGGACTGAACAAACTGGGAATTACTGCTGCGTTAATTAATATGAACCTTAAAAAAAGCAGCCTGGCGCATGATATTAACCTGTGCGACGCAAGCGCGTTACTGGTGGATGCCGGTTATATAGGCCAGGTAGAAGAAGTTAAGGATTATCTCCGGATGAAAGTTCCAGGGGAAATCCTGGTTCGCGGTATGCAAAATTCAGAAATTCCCGAAGGCATGGAAGCTATTGAAGATAAGCTATCTAGAACACTGGAAACAGGCAATCCTCCCTCTACAGAGTCTATCAAAAGTTTCGAGATAGCGGCCTATGTATTTACCTCGGGAAGCGATGGTTATAGAAAAAATGTGCCGGTAACTCACCAGAGGTGGCTGTTGTCGGGTAAAGCGCTGCAATTGTTTACCGGGATGAAGGAAGACAGTATTCAGTACATGTGTTTGCCTTTTCATTTAAACAGCGGTTTTAGCGCTTGCTTTGCCAGTATGGCTGCCGCTGGCTGCACCCTGGCCCTGGAAAAGGAGTTTTCTGCAACCAGTTTCTGGAAGGATGTTTCCAGGTTTAATGCGGATCACTTTTTTGGAGTGGGGGAAATGCTTCGCTATATTTATCTCCAGGAGCCTTCGGAGATGGATAAAGCACATGGTTTAATTACTATAATCAGCAACGGTATATCGGAAGAGCTGGTTGAGCCTTTTAAGGAACGGTTCGGGGTTAAACATATAATAGAAACTTACGCTACTACAGAAAATGTAGGAATATTCATGAACTTGGAGGAGATCCCCGGCATGTGCGGCAACTTGAACCTGGCGGGCATAAGGCAGGGAGAGGTAGTTGCTTATGACAGCATTAATGATAAGATAATCACTGACAGCTACGGAAAAGCGGTGAAATGTGCTCCCGGTGAGGTGGGACTCCTTTTATGTGAAATTAACGAAAGCAATAACTTTGAAGGTTATATAAATGATACCGGCCAGGGGGAATCTTTAATATTGCAAGATGTTTTTAACCCGGGGGACAGGTATTTAAACTCCTGTGATCTGTTGCAACTGCACCAGGAAGACTACCTTTCTTTTGAGCAGAAGCTGGGTCCTGTTTTCCGGTGGAAAGGCATGTCTGTTTCCACGTATAAAGTAGCCGATGTAATAAAAAAATTTTTTGGAGCTATTGATGACGCATTTGTTTTTGGGGAAAAAGTTCCCGGGTACGAGGGCAGTTGTGGTATGGCGGTAATTACTTTATTGGAAGGGGAGCAATTGGACTGGAAAAAGTTTAATAACTATATTAAAAGGAGGCTTCCGGTTTATAAAAGGCCTGTGTTTATCCGCGTAACCGGTGCAAAACCCCTGGAAGAGGAGCTAAAACAGAGATACAGGGAAGAAGGTGCTGATCCCCGCGTTATAGCAGAAAACAGCTCCGATGAAATATACGTGTACGATCTTTCCCGGGAAGAGTATATTCCCTTAACCGGTGAACTTTACTCTGATATAGTAGATCACAGGTTTAAGGTTTAAATCAAGGGCACTCGAGATGCAAAAGTTAGTAGCAGTTATTATATAAATAACTGCTACTAACTTTATTAAATATTTATTAAGGTAAAGGGGTGTAAAAAAGTGCTTAATGCGTACAAGAACTTAATACCGGAGCCGGATTTATGGGAAGAGATGTTAACCGATTACCATAAAGTACTGAGGTACTACCGTATAATTGCCGATTCTCTCAATCCTCAAACTACCTGGTGTACTCCCAATGATATAATATACGAACATCAGACTCTTTGCCTGAGGCATTTCCCCAACCGGGAAGAACCTCAAGCAACTCGCCCGGTACTTATTTTGCCGCCCCAGGCGGGGCATCATTCCAACATAGCCGATTATTCCCCGGCGCAGAGCCTGGTCCGGGTTTTTCATCGTTACGGTTACGATGTTTACGTGGCCCAGTGGTTGTCCGCCACCATGGAATACAAGGACCTGGGAATTGAAGATTATATTCGCCTGACCGATGAAGCGGTGGAAACAATAAGGAAAAAGACCGGTATCTACAGGATACACCTGGTGGGACAGTGCCAGGGGGGGTGGCAGGCGGCAATTTATACCGCCTTGCACCAGGAGAAGATTTCCCCCCTTATCCCGGCGGCTGCTCCCATTGACATGGAAGCAGCAGAATCGCCCATAGTAGATAACGCCGGAATGCCCATGTCTTTTTTCCAGGCAATGGTGGCCTCAGGTGGCGGCCTGATGGACGGGCGGTATATGCTTATGGGTTTTAAGAACATGCAGCCCGATGAACACTATGCCAGGAAATACCGCCGGCTGTGGAAGTGGGTGATGAATGATGAAGAAGAATACATTAAAAGGCATATAAGATTTGAAAACTGGTACGAATATACACAGAAGCTTCCGGGCCGGTTTTACCTGGAGATCATTAAAAACATTTTCAAGGAAAATAACCTTACCAGGCCCGGGGTCATGAGGCTTAACGGGCAGTCGCTGGATTTAAGAAACATTGACTGTCCGGTTATAATCCTGGCCGGCACCAGGGATCACATACCCCCGCCCGCCCAGGCTTTTGCCCTGAAGCACTATATCAGCACCCCCGGGGAAAACGTAATAGAAGTCCTAACTGGCGGCGGGCATATCGGAACCCTCATGGGTACAGAAGCGCTGCGTGAAGACTGGACTAAAGTAAACGAAGTGCTAAAGCTGGTAATATAGTAATATAGTGATAGATCAGAGTAGGCCACAGCCCTTCAGTGGCTGACCCGGTTACACACTTGACACCGGAGGTAAGAATAATAGTCCGCCAGCGGAACAACACTACTTGCTTTGCCGGGGTCAAGTATGTATAACGATCAGCGCCAGGGGGGATGAAGATATTTTCGCTTTCCATGTGAATGTTGCCGGAGTTCCTATAGTTACGTGAACCCTTCATAGTCAAGCGGTTTGTTCTTCCACGGGGGGCTCGTGCCAGCTTTCTTTATTCCCTACAGTAGCCGAAATACCAGAAGGGCTGTATTCTTCGGTTGCCGGTTCTTCTACAGGAAAATAATCTTCAAAGGGATAATCCAGCTGTTTGCCGTGTTTTTTACAGTATTTGCGGAGGCTGTTTACCCAGAACCCGCCATGGAAGTGCTGCGGTTCATAAGATATTACAAAGGCTTCCGGGTCCTGGTTTAGTATATACCGGTACAGGTCGCGCTGGTCTTTCCTCGAAGTTAAAACTTCCATTATCAAGCGGCAGCCGCTTTTTCCTTCACCATTCCAGGTAGTCACGCCGAAGCCCTTTTTTCTTAATTCGTTAGAAATTGTTGCTCCGGACTGTTTGCTGATCACCTTCACGGTTACGTAACCCAGGGCCAGTTGCTCTTCTATTTTGGCCCCCGCCAGGACTCCCATTGCAAATCCTGCCGCGTAAGCCATCAGGTTCTGAATTTCCCCAAGGTTTTCAATCACCAGGCCTATGCCCAGCACAAATACAAAAGCTTCTCCGGCACTTATTAAAGAAGCCAGGTATCTTTTCCCTTTTAAAGTAAATATAGTTCTAAGAGTTAGCAAAGAAATATATACTACATTAATAAACAGTATAATTAATACCATAAACACGGTTTATCCCCCCTTTACAATCAATATAAACGGTTTACAATCAATATGGCTGGTTATAGTTGATTGAAGTGTTATTTTAGCGATGTGCCTGTCTGTACTTTCCTGAGCCTACCACTTCCTCCAAATTGTACACCTTTTCAGGAAAAAAAGCAAGCATATTTTTATGTATTTAGAAATAAATTTACGTTATTGCCTTATAATTTAATGTAAGCAGCAATAGTAAGACTGTACAGATGCTAACAGGGTTATATTAATATTATACGTCAACCGGCTTAAAACATAAAATTAACATTCTAACTTCTTTATTGTTTATCCGGCAGGAATACAGATTTTTTTATGGAATTTCTAATTTACACAAAAATATGTAGAATAATCAGGAAATATGTAAAGTTGTGCGCCGGGTCGGGCAATTTTCAGGGAGGTGGAACCAGTGAAGGAGAAAGCAGCTCGGAATGAACCCTGTTTCTGCGGCAGCGGTAAAAAATATAAAAATTGCTGTCTTGGCTTTGAAGAAGGTGGGTCAGGATATTCATATGCAGGAAACTCTTTTACTATCACAGCGAATGTTGAAGACGGCTCAGAAGAAAAACCGGGTTCCGAAATAGAAGCACAGATTAGAAAAAGAATCAAAGAGGAAAACCTTCACGGCAGCCTGGATAAAGGAATTGAGCTGATGGAGAAAAGCGATCTGGTAAAAGCGGAAAAAATTTTTAAGAGATCCCTGGAGGAATACGAAGATGTAAACCTGCGGAACAACCTGGCAGCTGTGTATTTTTACCAGAACCGGTTTAACCGTTGCCTGGAAATATTGAAACCGGCCCTGCAAGCAGAAGACCCTGAGAATTCGGGTAATACTTTTAGCTGGGCCCTTGCTTCCAGGGCGTATTCGCACCTGGAAAAACAGGAAGAAGCTTACCAGTGCCTGGAACACGCGGAGTTATTGCTGGAAAGAGAGTTAGAATTGCTGCGGAAGAAAATACCGGAAGAAAAGTTGCACGGTATAAAGGAATACACGGTGATTCTTATGAAGGCAGCTGCGGATCTTAAAGATCACCTCCGGGTGATGGAGATATACGATAACTGGAAGGAAGTTCACCAAAGCTGGGAGAATGCATACCTTGCTGCAGTAGCCTGTTTTAACCTGGGTTTTAACCACCGGGCGGCTTTATTGTGGACGGGAATATCCGAAGACAATGTGATTGCCGGCAGTTTTGCTCGCCTGCCCGGCCTTGTAGAAGAAGGGGTGGTGCCATTTACTAATTTAAGTTATTATTATCCTCCCGTGGAGATGGTAAAAGAGAATTTTGATAAAATATTGCGGCAAGAAAGCTACCTGCGTGAAGCATTGAATGACAGTGTTTTTGGTTATATTTTGATTTCCATGGTATTCGATCCCCGGGTAGATGAAGAGATGGGCCGGGAGTTGTTAAGTAAAATAGTAGTATACGGGGCATCTTTTGGCCGGGATTTGGGAGAAAGGATAATTGCGTCTACTACAGTATCCCGGGAATTTAAAATGGCGGCTGCTGAAGGTTTGCTGCAGAGGGGGTTGTTGTCCCCCAATGATTGTATTCCCATCCTGGTTTCCGGTGAAAACAGGCTAATGAAAGTAAGAGCGCTGCTGGCACTTGAAGAGGCAGACCCGGAAACTGCAAAAGCCATGGACAGGGCACAACTCCTTAAACAGGAAGGCCGCCCGAAAGAAGCCATAGAAATATTAAAAAAGGTATGCGATAGTTACAGGGTTTATCCCCCGGCGGCATTGGAGCTTGCCAACCTGCTGCGCCGGGAGGAGCGCCTGAAAGAAGCAGAAAATTATTTGCGCATGGTGGAAGAAGTCTGGCCGGAACATCCGCCACTTTGGGTGAGCTATTCCGCCTTGATGTTGGAAACAGGTAATTTGCGGGAAGCACAAAGGTACCTGATTAGCCTGGAAGAGTGGAAAGATAACAAGGAAGATAAAGTTGAGCCTGAATTACAGGAAAGTATAGAGAGTTTGCAGAAAGATGTAGGAAAAGAAGTTTATAAAAATATTCAGACAATAAAAAGCAAAAGACTTAAAAACCTTACTGAAGAAAAAAAGAGGGAGAAAATAGAAGAGAAGCCGGTAAACATAGAGGCATCTCTTTCCAGTTGTTTGAAAAATGCCCCGGCAGACTGGCTGACCGGTTTATGTAAAATTTTGGACATAAAGCCGGCCGACTATAAAAAAGAAAGAAGAAAGCAGCTCCTGCACTACCTGGAGAGTCCTGATATTTTACGCAAACTGGTTGAAAAAAAACTGGGGACAAGGGAGAAAGAGCTGCTTGCATTCCTGCTCTATAAAAAGGGCTGGGCCAGGATGGGCATTGTAAGCCGCAAGTTTGGTTCTTTAAAAGGTCAAGGTTTTAACTTTGGGAAAAAGTTGCCGGAAGCCCCGCTGGGAGTGCTCTGGGCCCTGGGTTTAGTTGCAGTGGGGAAAACCTGGCTTAAAGAGAGCTATACCAAGATTGTGGTAATCCCCGTGGAATTAAGGGAACCCCTGGCCAGTATCCTGGAAGTAAAATACAGGCCTAAAACCAAAACAGGGAAACTGTTTGACCAGTAGGCAAATTATTCCCTGTAATTTGATTGGTGCAAGGAGTTTCCTGGTTTACTGTTGATAATTTACATGCCCTGCGGTGCCGGAAATAAATTGTTCGATGGCACGGCTTACTTCTTCAAATTTTTCTAACATCATCATGTGGCCCGCACCGGGTATTACCGTAAATTGTGAGTGTTTAAGATTTTCGTGCAGGTATTTACCATATTTTACTGGGGTGAACTGATCTTCTTCGGCGCTTATTATCAGCGCGGGAACCTCGATTTGCCTAAGTTCATGCATGAGATCGAAGTTGTCGCAGGCGGTAAAGTCTGCCGCAAAAAGATGGGGGGGAGTTTGTTCCAGCTCTTTTTTGCTTTGTTCCAGCAGGCTAGAAGGAGCGTTTCTGCTGTATAAAAGCCCGGTTAACTCCGGGTTTATTTCACCCTGGCGGAAAGTTTCCAGTAGTGCCGGGTCTACACGTAGTCTGGCTCCCGTTCCTGCCAGTATAATTCCCAGCAGCTTGCCGGGATAAAGGCGGGCGTAGTCGAGGGCTATGGCCCCGCCCATGGAATGACCGGCCAGGAAAAAAGGAGGCAGACTTAGCTCATTTACAAACTCCCGGATTACTTCCCGGTAATCTTCGATTTTTTCCATGGGGTTGCCGGTGGAGTTGCCGTGTCCGGGGAGATCCAGGGATACAGGCCTTGTACTGTTTTCCAACCTTTTAACCTGCAG
>PWGO01000117.1 GCA_003554525.1 Syntrophomonadaceae bacterium
CAGAAGAATTATGATAAGCCTGCCCAGCCACTTGTTAAACGAGGTAGACGGAATTGTTGCTACCGAAAAGCGAACGCGCAGCGAGTTTATTCGCGAGGCAATGAAACATTATCTCTACGAGAGGAGAAGAAAGCAGATCAGGGATGAAATGCAGAAAGGCTATCTGGAGATGGCCAAATTAAATCTTTCCCTTTCCCGGGAGGCTCTGATGGCAGAGAATGAAGCCAATCGGATTGCCGAGGAAATGGTAGGCGGAGAGTGATGAGAAAAATTGGAGGTAAAAAGAGGTTATATTTTCTTTGCCGATTTGAGCCCGGTTGTGGGTTCGGAGCAGGGCGGTGTCAGACCGGTCCTGATAGTACAAAATAATATTGGGAATCGCTACAGTCCCACGGTGATCGTTTCTGCAATTACTTCCCAGATTGACAAGGCCAAGCTGCCTACCCACGTAGAGATAAGCGCCCAAAAATACAACCTGGAAAGAGATTCTGTAATTTTGCTGGAACAGCTACGCACCATAGATAAGCAGCGGCTGCAGTACAAAATTACCGAACTCGATGAAGCCATGATGCAGAAAGTGGATGATGCACTGAAAATAAGCATGGGGCTTATAGATTTTTAGCTTTTTTAAGGCAAGCAAGCCGTTAACCCGTATGCAGTGGTACGCCCTGGAAGTCCGTCCCATGTTATAATATTTTGTTTAGCTTATAGCTTATACCTGGTTTCCGCGCTCTCGAGTTTCCAGTTTTTGAGACGAGAGGGCTGTAAATAAGAAAGGAGCGTAAACTGTTGATGCGCTCTTTTTTTATTTGCAGGGGAAGGAATTAAAGGTGGGGGGTTATTCTCTAAGCTTTCACCCCGTGAGTAGTTACAATAAAATTAACTACATGGGCAGTGAGAAGTTAGAGGTAAAATGTGAAAGGTAAAATGTGAAAGGTGAAGGGTGGGAAAAAAGTGAAACCGTTAATCGGTATTACCTGCAACTTTCGACCGGAAAAAGGGTGGAATGTGTTGGCCCGGGATTACGCCCGCTCGGTAGAGGAAGCTGGAGGGATCCCCCTGGCGCTCCCCCTTGTGGAAAAAGAAAACAGGGAAGAACTTCTGCAGCTGGTACATGGGCTCCTGTTTTCCGGCGGCGGTGATATAGGTTCCTTTCATTATGGTGAAGAGCCCGCCCGGCTGCAGGGAAAGGTATACCCTCCCCTGGATGAGCATGAAATTTACCTGGCCAGCAGGGGCCTGGAGGAGAGGATTCCCCTTCTGGGAATTTGCAGGGGGATGCAAGTCCTCAACGTGGCTGCCGGGGGAAGCCTTTACCAGGACCTGGGAGAGCAGAGAACAGGAAGCTTGCAGCACTACCAGAAGATGCCGCGCCCTTACCCGGTACATACGGTGTTCCTGGCGGAGACTTCTTTGCTGTCGCGCCGAACCGGGGAAACAGTACTCAGGGTAAACAGCTTCCACCATCAAGCGGTAAAAGATCCCGCACCGGCCGCCTCTGTTTCTGCTGTATCTTCGGATGGTGTAGTGGAAGCTGTAGAGTTTGGCGGTTCTTCTTTTGCCGTCGGGGTGCAGTGGCACCCTGAAAACATGTCGAATGCTGCTTCCAGGCGCCTCTTTCAATCACTGGTAAAAGCTGCGGCCGGCAAACAACTGGAATAACCGTGGATAATAACTCCGCCGGGTAAAGAACTTTCGGAATGATTTAAAATAAGGTATAATACAGATATAATGTACAAAGCCGGGGAATTGTTCATTATTTAAAAAGGGGGTATAAAAAAACAATGACCAGGATCAAAAAGTGGTGGTTTGATGACCCGGAAAACAGGGTCATGCTGCTGGGGGGAGGGGCTTCTTCTTACCGCGGCCTGATGAGCCTGTTTATGGCTCCACGTACTATAATCGGCTCCTGGGCCCTGCAGATTTTTTTAAAAAACGCGGCGGAAATATGCACCCGTCGAAAAGCACTTATTATAACTGACGAAGTTATGGCGGAAAAGGCGGGAGAAGTGATTTCCATGTTTGAGCGTTTTGAATTCGAAGTTAAGCTGTGGGGGAAAGTCCTGCCGGAGGCTCCACTGAGCAATATAAAGGAAGGGGCTGAACTGGCGCTGGATTACAACCCCGACTTGCTGGTTGCTTTTGGCGGGGGGTCTGTCCTGGATACAGTAAAAGCCATCTGGATACTTTACGAAAAAGAAGAGATGGAACTTACCGGGGTTTACCCGCTGGAGCCTTTGGGGTTGCGGAAAAAAGCAATTACGGCGGCCATACCTACTACCAGCGGAACGGGCTCGGAAAGTACCATGGCCGTGGTTCTGACCGACGACGAGGAAGACCCGCCGGTTAAGGTCTCCCTTATGCACCCCGAGGTGGTGCCGGATTTTGCCCTGATAGATTCGCGATACGTCCTGGGTATGCCTTCTCACCTGGCCATGGCTACGGGGCTGGATGCCCTGACCCATGCTACCGAAGGGTATGTTTCCACCTGGAGCAGCGAATACACCGAGTCGCTTTCCGTAAGGGCTATCCGGCACATTTTTGATTACTTGCCCCGTTCTATAAAAAGCGGGAAGGACAGGGAAGCCCGCTACAAGATGCATGTAGCCTCCAATCTGGCCGGGCTTTCTTTTAGCAACGCGGTGCCCCACCTGGCCCACGGAGCGGGACACGCTTTTGGCAAACTTTTTGATGTGCACCACGGCCTGGCGGTAGGTGTTTTTTTGCCTTACACCCTGCAGTACCATTCCGCAGTTACCGAGAAAGGAGACCGACTGGCCCGGGAGTTGGGCCTTACGGAGGAGACTGCACGGGGCAAGGGCACGGCAGCGCTGGTGGAACGATACCGGAATTTTTTCCGGGAGGTAGGCGGTCCGTTGGCCGGGAAAGAGCTGGTTGCCGAAGAAGAATTTAAAGACAAATTTGATGACCTGGCCCGGATAGCAAGTGAAGACCCGGCAAGCCTGGTTTCTGTGCGGCCCATCAATGAAGCCGGGTACCGGCGGTTTATGGAGCACGTATTTTACGGAAAAGATATAGATTTTTAAGGGAGGGGAGACCATGAATTCTTCTTTTCACGGCAAAGTCCTGGAGATTGACCTGGCCAGGAGAAAATATCATACGGTAGAAGTAGCGGAGGAAAGTTACCGCAAGTACCTGGGGGGAAGTGCGCTGGCCTGCCTTCTTACCATGGATCGGCTGGCGGAAGCGGGGGATCCATACAGTCCCCAGAATGCGCTGACTTTTATGGCCGGGCCTTTTACTGCAAGCGGCCTTACTTCTACGGGTCGGCATACCATGACGGCTCTTTCGCCCCTGACCGGTTGCTGGGGTGAAGCTACTGGCGGCGGGCTCCTGGCCCGGAATCTGCAGGGATGCGGTGTAGATGGCGTAATAATCACGGGAAAGTCCGAAAGTCCGGTCTACTTGTTTATAAACGAGGAAGGAGTAGAATTCCGGGAAGCACCACATATCTGGGGCAAAACTACTTTTGAAACTTTTGACGCGGTAAGGGAGGAAACTCAAAAAAATGCCCAGGTTGCCGCCATAGGCCCTGCCGGGGAAAACCTGGTGCGCTATGCCTGCGTGGTGCGCAGCGGCGGCGGCGTTGCCGGAAGGTGCGGCATGGGTGCGGTTATGGGAGACAAAAATTTAAAAGCGGTGGCTTTCCGCGGTCGCAGTTACCCCGGGCTGGCCAACCCGGATGTCTATAAATTTGTTGCAGACCAGGTTTATAACGAGGTAGACCTGAAAGCCGATATGCTTAGGGAATACGGGACACTGGGTTACATAGATGTGGGCATGTATTTTGGGGATGTGCCGGCCAGGTATTTTACCGGAGGAGTATTCCCCGTAGAAAAAATCAGCGCCGCGGCCCTGCGCCAGAAATACCTGGTAGAAGCTCGCTCCTGCTGCTACTGTGCCATCTCCTGCAAGAGGAAAACCAGTGTGAAAGATAACGGAGAATTTACTACCAACGGTCCGGAATACGAGTCCGCGGTATCCCTGGGGCCGCTTATGGAGATTTACGACCTGGAAACTATCTGCCGGGCTAACCTGCTAAGCGATACTTACGGGATGGACACTATCTCCCTGGGGGTTAGCCTTTCTTTTGCGGCGTATCTCCTGCAACAGGGGCTGGTATCCGAAAAAGACCTGGGATTTTCTGTTTCCTTTGGGGACGAAGAAGGTATGCTGGAGATGATCCGCCGGATTGCCTACCGGGAAGGGGGCGGAGAGCTGCCGGCGGAAGGAGTGCGAATTATGGCGGAAAAGCTGGGGGCAGAGCCCGGGCTGGCGGCTCATGTTAAAGGTCTGGAGGTGCCCATGCACGAACCCCGTGCTTTTGAAGGCCAGGCCCTGTGTTACGCTACTGGCCCCCGCGGCGCCTGTCACCAGAAGGCGGATTTCTACATGGTGGACCTGGGTCAGCTGGAAAACCCGGAAGAAATGGACCTGCTTCCCGGGGACCGGTTTAACGTTAAAGACCGGGTCAAGCAGGTGGTTACCATGCAGGATTACCGGGAACTCTTTAACAACCTGGTCATGTGTAACTACGCGTCTTTGCCCTTGAGTATATTGACCAGCCTTATTACCGGGGCAACCGGTTGGGAGCTTACCCCGGAAGAAGTCCTGGACATGGGGCGCAAGAGCATTGACATCAAGAAGGATTTGAACTGCCGGCTGGGGGTAAAACCGGAAGACGACCGGCTTCCTTCTATTGTGTGCCGTCCCCTGCCGGACGGCGGTGCGGCGGGCAAGGAACTGGATATGGAGCCGCTGCTGCAGGAATATTACCGGGAAAGGCAGTGGGATCCCGAAACCGGCAGGCCGCAGAGGCCCTATTGATTGCTGCTCCAGGCCTGTTGTTTCTTTTTGCTTAACCCCGGCCCGCCCGGGGTTAGCTACATATCCAGGAGGATTAGGAGGATAGGAGGATAGGAGGATAGGAGGAAGGTGATAATTTGAGCGAAGGTTTGAGCAAAGGGCGGGGTGAAGGAGAAGTAAGAAAGGCAGAAGGAAGAAAGACAGAAGGAAGGGAGACAGAAGTAAGGGAGACAAATGAAGACATGAAAAAGAATCCTGTTTCCGTGCAAGTGAAGTTTCTCCCTCCCCTGAAAGAGCGCTGTGCGGCAGGGGAAATTGCCGTGGAGGTGCCGGAAGGCACTACTCTCTTGCAGCTATGCCGGCACTTGAAAAGCCGTTTCCTTGCGCTGGAAGGTATAATCGGTGAAGAAGGTATTAAACCGGGCCTGGAAATAATGATAAACGGTAAGCACTACCGTGGAGCAGGGGGGTTGGACTACCGGCTACGGAATGGCGATGAGCTGACTATATTCCTTATGGTTGCGGGAGGATAGCTAAAGCTTACCGGTCCAGGTGTTCCTGGAAAAAGTCGGTTTGGATACTAATTGTTTTTTCAAATAATTCGCCAAAGTAGAGGTCAAAATGACCCGCATCCATGGGAATTACGTGTGCATTTTTGATCTTTTCTCCCGTTTTTTTTGCCACCTGTACAGGAATAAGGTTATCTTTTTCCGCCGGCATCAAAAGGACCGGACAATTTATTTTTCCAGCTTTGCGCCGGGGGCGGTAAAATGACAGAAAGAGGGTTATGCGGGCCGGGCAGAGATTTTCCCAGGAGGTGTTTTCCGGTACCAGGGCCATATAACCGGGGTAAGTGTCGGGTGTATTTAGAAGTGCGAATTTATCCGGCGTTCCAACAATGGGAACCCGGTGCGGATTCCCCGTGAAAATGCTCTTCAACAGGTCACGTAGGCCGTGGTAAATCCCTTTCAGGGAAAAAGTAAGAGAAAACATGCTCAGGGTAGAAAGGGCATCTACAAAGGGAACCTGTGCTACCAGCGCGGAAACCCCTTCATCCCTGGCGGCTGTCTCCAGAACGTGACCCCCGCTGAATGAAGTCCCCCACAACCCCACTTTTTTCCCGTTGATTTGGTGGATTGTGCGAACGTATTCCAGTGCGGCTTTCCAGTCTTCCACGTGCCTCCACGGGCTTATCAGATTGCGGGGTTCTCCATCGCTTTCTCCAAAATTGCGGTAATCGAACAAGAAAACCGCCAGGTTGCCATCTTCAACAAACCTTTTGGCAATTTCAGGTAAGAGAAAAGTTTTTTCCGCTCCAAAGCCGTGGGCCATGATGACAACCGGCGGAGAGCTTGTCCTTGAGGGAAGGTAAAGTGTGCCGCTGCACCTGGTTCCTTTACTGTAGAAAATATGCTTCTCTTCTTCCATTTTACCTTTTCCCCCTTACGCTATTATTATCTCGAAAAGATTTACCCCTGTAGCGCAAGCTTTTACTCCGGTAGTGGGGTGGGTGTTACTTGAGCCCGGGGATAAAGCTACTATTTTTGTTATTTTTATACTTGCTTGCCGCGGGGCTCTTTCTTGCCTCCCATCGTGGGGGAATATTAAGATGGGGAGTGGGATACCTTATGGGAATTTGGACCTGATGTCAAGTTACCATTATCTACATATATCTACATATATCTATATATATATCCATTTAGAGCCTGGGTAGTTACTCCCGGGTTTTATATTTTATATTATACTTCCTTTTTCCAGCCCGTCCCTTATGGCTTCCCCTATACGCGCCGGCCGGTTTATATCACCCAGCAGGTAGCAGTGAGAAAATTCCTCCTGGAATGCTTCCGCCAGTTCTTTTTTGGGGGTAAGCCCCAGACACAGTACCACTACCTCGGCGGCCCTGGAAACTGTTTTGGAGGTTTCCCTGTTTAGCAGGATGACCTGGCTGTCTTCAATCTCTTTCAGCTCGTGGAGGGTCAGGTATTCTACGTCGTATTTCCCCAGCCTCAAGCTGATATCGGCTTTAACCATAGGAGTTATCCCTGGCCCGATGTCTTTAAGCATTTCCACTACCAGCACCTTGTTTTCCCTTCGGGCCAGGTACCTGGCAGTCTCCAGCCCGGACAGGCCCGAACCTATAACCGCCACGGTTTTGTTTTTGATTTCCATATTTAAGGCCTGTTCCGCTGTATGAACGTGGTTTTTGTTAACCCCCGGCACTCCGGGAATTACAGGTTCCGCTCCCCCCGCTACCAGGACGGTATGGGGAGAAAGTTCTTTGACTGTATCTACATCGGCTTTGCTTTCCAGGTGTATATCCACATTTAAATCGGTTAAGCGTTTTACCAGGTAATCTTTTAATTTTTCCAAACGTTCTTTACGGGGAGCCCTGGCTGCAGTTTTCAGCAGTCCGCCGGGCTCTTTTTCTTTTTCAAACAGAACCGGCTTGTGCCCGCGCAGGGCCAGGGTTTCTGCCGCCGCCATCCCGGCGGGGCCGCCCCCTACTACGGCTATGGTTTTGCTGTTGCCCTTCTGTGGAGGTTCCAGGTTAAAATCTTTTTCCCTGCCCAGGCGGGGATTTACGGTACATTTAAAATTCCTTCCCATGGTTAACTCTGAGATACAGTGCAGGCAGGAGATACAGGGTCTTATATCATTTTCCCGGTGGTGTACTGCCTTATTAAACCAGGCGGGATCCGCCAGCTGGCTCCTTCCTACACCTACATAATCGCATACTCCTTCCTGGAGCAGGTTTTCTGCGGTTTGGGGTTCTTTAATATTGTTTACTGCTATTACAGGAATATTTACCGCTTTTTTAACCGCGGAAGCCAGGTGCTTTTTCCAGGCTTCTTTAAAAGAGGAGGGCTCAATGATGGTAGTTCCGGTTTCGTATGTGCCGCAGCTTACATTGAGGACGTCTACACCGGTGTTTTCCAGGTAAGCGGCAATATTAATCCCTTCGTTTAAATCTATGCCTGCCGGGTTAAACTCATCGGCGCTGATCCTGACGCTGATAGGAAACTCGTTGCCGCAAGTGTGCTTTATACCGGAGATTATTTCTCCCAGGAACCTCATCCTTCCCTGGAAGTCTCCGCCGTATTTGTCCTCCCTCTGGTTGGTGTAGGGGCTTAAAAACTGGTTGATCAGGTAGCCGTGCGCCCCGTGCAGCTCTATGCCATCTACTCCCGCGGCCCGTGCTATAGCTGCTCCTTTTACAAATTTTTTTACCAGCTTTTCCACTTCCCCGGTGTCAAGCTCGCGAGGTTCTTCCCGGGTTATGTTGCACATTACTGGGCTGGGAGCAACTATCTGCCTGCCCCCAATAAGTTGGGAGTGCCCCTGCCTGCCGGGGTGATGAAGCTGCACAAAGACCCTGGTGTCATAGCAGTGCAGGGCCCGCACCAGTTTTTCCAGCCGGGGAATATGCTTGCCGTCGGTCACCGCGAGCTGGTTGGCAAGTCCTATACCGTGTTCATCGTCTACCCTGGTTATTTCAGTAATAATAAGGCCGGCGCCGCCTTTGGCTCTTTCCTGGTAATAGGTAATTATTTCTTCGGAAGCTTCCCCGGTAGAAGCAGCCAGGGAAGTTCCCATGGCCGGCAGCACTACCCGGTTTCTAATATCGAGGCTTCCTATTTTTCCTCTTTCTTTTAATTTTTCATAGCTCATGGATATATATTCCTCCTTGGATTTTATTAAATAAACAGTAAACAAGGGCGGGGTGGGGTTACTGGAAGTCTGAAGTTTCGTCCAGATTTTTTCCCTTGTCTAAAATAATAACACAGATCCTGATTGTATGTAACTATTATGCAGTTTTGTATGCAGCTGCTCAGGGCGGGAGTGAAACTTGCCGCCGGCTGTATTGTCGTTGGGATCATGTTTCATGGTTTTTCTTTTTGTCCCCGCTTAAAAAAAAAGGTCCCTTGACCAGGGACCCTTTATGTGGTGAACAGGGGTTAGGGTTAACAATATTAATTATTCTAAAAATATTATAAACCTTCAGCAACTAATTGTAAACCCATTACTTCAACAAATTTTTTAAAAATTTATACAAAGACAAATAAAAAGATTTATGGTAAAATATCAGGTATGTTAATCTTCAACCATATTGTATAAAGAAAGCGGTTTATTGATAAACCAGAGAAGGAATATAAAAGTTGAAGTAGAATTTTTTTAATAGGGGGATATTATAAAATGGGGAATATAGAGAGGAGGAGTCAATTTGTTTAATATTGCAAAGCTATGGCTGAAAATTATTTTGGGTTTTACTTTTTCTGTTTTTGTCATGGTACTGATTGTTTCTTACGGGTTCATAGGAACTGTAGAGCCGGATACGTTGGAGATTGTAGTTACCGAAGCAACTGGGCTCGAGCAGGAAGAAGCCATGATAAGCGCAAACCTTAATCCCTATGTTATACAGAACACTTTGTGGCTTGCTGTTTCTATACTGGGCTTTTGCCTGGTGTTTTTGTACTTCCTGGATATGAGCCTGCGCTCTTTTTTAGCCCCGGGATTTTTATCGATTGTTACGGTGGTATTTTTGCAGATAATCTCCCACATAGTGCAGGGGTATATTCCCCCGGAAGCCCTGGCTACTGGACATGTTTTTTCCACCCTGGAAAGGGTTAACCAGATCAGCTGGATAATGGTAGTGGTAGGAATTATATTAATGCTAATTTCTGTTTTTGGGCAGAGGGCACTGGAAGATTACCGCAGCAGGAAGTATTCAGTTAACACCCAGAGTACGTAAAATTTTTGGTAGCCGTGTTTGAAAGGAAGTAAGGGGTTGGTTGCTTATGCTGTTTAATAAAAAGGGAGCGGAAAATACGGAACAAGTTGTGGAGCTGGCCCTGCAAAGGGCTGATGAACTGAGAAAAGAATACCTGGTGGTGGCTTCCAATACCGGGGATACGGCGGCCAGGTTCGTGGATAAAGGGAAGGAAGTTGTTTGTGTTACCCATCATGTTGGGTTCCGGAATCCTGGGGAAGATGAAATGGGGGCCGAAATGAGGCAGTGGCTTCAGGATAGGGGAGTGAAGGTATTAACCACTACCCACCTTTTGGCGGGGGTAGATCGTTCCCTGAGGTTTAAGTTTCAAGGTGTTTATCCCGCGGAAATCATATCTGCTACTCTAAGGATGCTGGGCCAGGGGGTCAAAGTTTGTGTGGAGATCAGCGGGATGGCGCTTGATGCCGGGCTTATTCCCTACGGCAGGGAAATCATAACCGTGGGAGGTTCCGGCAGGGGTGCTGATGCCGCGGCAGTCCTGGTTCCGGCTCATTCAAATTACTTTTTTGATACGGAAATAAAGGAAATTATTTGCATGCCCCGGGATAAGAAATAAGTGACTTCTTTTTATAATAGAATAAAAAGAATACAAAGCTGGCATACTACCGGGTAAACTTTTGTATGATTTCCATTAATTCTGAGATGGTTTCTTTTTCGCTCTCTTCGTTTTTAATGGCCCGGCTTACGCATCCGCGGGTGTGGTTTTCAAAAAGAACCATGGCCAGTGAATCCAGGGCGGCCCTGGCTGCGGCCACCTGGTTTAGAATATCCACGCAGTAACGATCTTCTTCAACCATCTTTTTAACTCCACGGATTTGCCCTTCAATACGGTTTAAACGATGGAGAATTTTTTTCTTGTCATCGTGGTAGCTGGCGCGGTGGCTGGCTTCGCAATTTTCTTCTGTTGAAGGTTCGGGGCGGTTAAATTGCTGTTCGTCTTTCATTCTTCTTCCCCCTTTGTTTAATGGTAAGTAACTACTCAGGGTTGTTCGCGGTCCTCATTTTTCTCACTTCCATTATTTGCTTTTGCTTTATATTTTTGCTTTTCGCAGGCGCAACGAGTTTATAACCACGTTAAAGGAACTTATGGCCATTGCTGCTGCGCCTATGATGGGGTGAATTAAACCAAGGAAAGCTGCCGGAATAGCAATACCGTTGTAAAACCAGGCCCAGAAATAGTTTTGCTTTATTTTACCAAATATAGCGGTGGAAAGCTTTATGGCGGAAACCACAGTTTCCAGGTTTCCCCGTACCAGGGTGATTTCTGCTGCTTCCATGGCAATATCCGTGCCTGTTCCCAGGGCTATCCCTACATTGGCCTGGGTCAGGGCGGGAGCGTCATTAATACCGTCCCCTACCATGGCAACTTTGTGGTATTCCTGCTGTAAGTTTCTTATTTCTTCTACTTTGCCTTCCGGCATTACTTCAGCAATTACCCTGGTTATTCCTGCTTTTTGGGCTACTGCTTCAGCAGTGCGGCGATTGTCCCCGGTAATCATGGCTGTTTTTATACCCATCTGCTCAAGCTCTTCCAGGGCATCTACCGCGCCTTCCTTCAGGGGGTCGGCTACAGCCAGGATACCTGCAGGGCAGTCTTCTACAGTTGCCAGCAGCACGGTTTTGCCTTCATTTTCCAGCCTCTCGGCTTCTTCAAGGTAGTTATTAAAATCTATCCCTTTTTCGTTCATAAGCCTGCGGTTGCCGATATACACATTTATCCCGTCTATAGTTCCTTCTATGCCTTTTCCGGTGGCGGAAGTAAAAGAGGAAGGTTCTTTTAGCTCTATTCCCTCCCGGTGCGCTTTTTCTACCACGGCACTGCCCAGGGGGTGTTCTGAATTAATTTCCAGGCTCCCGGCATAATAAAGCAGTTTCTGCTCATTAAAATTACCCAGGGGCCTGGTGTCGGTAATTTCAGGCTTGCCCCTGGTGAGGGTGCCGGTTTTATCGAAGGCAACAAGATTTATTTCCTTGATGGTTTGAATGGCTTCCCCTTTGCGGATAAGAATCCCTTTTTCAGCGCCCATGCCGCTTCCTACCATAACAGCAGTAGGAGTAGCCAGTCCCAGGGCACAGGGGCAGGAAATAACCAGCACGGCTATGGTAGCCAGCACGGCCAGTGAAACCAGTGGCATATCAGTGGTACTCCAGGGAAAGCTAAAAAACTTTACTATTTCAATATGAAATTCGGGGAACAGCATCCAGCTGATAAAAGCCAGAAGGGCTACAGCAAGCACCCCGGGGACAAAATAACCGGTGATGCGGTCTGCAAATTCTTGAATAGGAACACGGGAACCCTGGCATTCTTCTACCATTTTAATTACCCTGGAAAGAAATGTATCCTCTCCAACCCGGGTGGCTTTAACTTTAAGGGCTCCCTGGTGGTTAACGGTAGAACCTATTACTTCATCCCCCGGATATTTTTCTACGGGCAGCGATTCCCCGGTAGCCATGGCTTCATCGACCGAGCTTTCCCCTTCTACTACGGCACCGTCGGTAGGTATTTTTTCCCCTGGCCTGATTAACATGATATCTCCTTTTTTGACTTCTTTAAGGGGAACTTCTTTTTGTTCCCCGTTTACCAGCACCCGTGCAGTTTTGGCTTCCATCTGGAGCAGCTTTTTTATTGCCTGTGAGGCTCTCCCTTTAGCCTTGGTTTCCAGGAACCTGCCTACCAGGTGCAGGGTAATTATGGAAGCTGACATTTCTACAAAAGAAGTTACCGGCAGCCAGAACCTTAATCCGTTCAAAAGGTAGGGAACCAGGGACCCGAGGGTGACCAGCGTGTCCATGTTGGGAGAAAGGTTTTTTACCGCACGGTAAGTTCCCCGGTGGGTGTCCCAGCCGGCCAGGAAAACAGGCGGGAAGCCCAGGGCATAAATAATATAGAAATAATATGGAATTTCTACTACGAACATGTGGACCATCATTAGAAGCATAATGGCCCCGGCAAATGAAGCGGCAAACCACATTTTCCGGGCGGCGTATTCCAATTTAATTTGCTCTTCATCTTTATCTGCTGCTTTAAATTCATCTTCTTTTTTTTTCTGCAGGTTTACCTGGTATCCCAATGTTGCTACCGCGTTTTTTATTTCTTCCGCCTGCACCCAGGAAGTATCGTAATTTACCGCAGCTATCCCGGAAGCCAGGTTCACGTTTACTTTGTTTATTCCTTGCATTTGGGATAGCTTTTTTTCAACTTTTTGAGTGCAGGCGGCACAGCTCATCCCGCTTATTTCCAGGGAAATAGTACTGGAATCGTTATTTTCTATATCTCCTTCGAATCCTGCAGTTTCTATAATCTCTTTCATTTGCGGCGGGGTAATCAACCGGGGATCGTATTCCAGGTAAGCTTTTTCTGCGGCGAAATTTACCCTGGCGTTTTTGATTCCCCTGGTTTCGGCAAGGTTGTGCTGTATTCTTTGGGCACAGCTGGTGCAGCTCATGCCCCGCAGGTTAATATTTACATTTTCTGTACTGGAGCTTCCTGTTGTGCTCAAAAGAGTCCCTCCTTAATAACAGGTGGAGTTTAATTATATACCCCTATAGGGTATATAATTTTAATTAATTTTATACCAAATGAGGTTAAAATGCAACCGGGGTATTTGGGGTATTAGGGGTGTTTGGGGTATTTGGGGTGTTTGGGGTGCTTGGGTAAGGATTTTTCTTTCTCCCTTGAGAATGAATTAAGGCAGGGGTGTTGCCTGCCTCCGGTTTCTTGTTTTCGGGTAGAAGATGAGGGGGGTTAATAAAATTTATTTATCCTGAGCCTGTCCCCCGGTTCCAGGTTGATAGCAGCGTAGTTTATAGCATAAAATAAATCAGAAGGCAAATAAGGAGGTAAAAAATATTGGATAAAATTATGGCGCCGGGGAGTATGTATATCTGGGGTGGGTTGTTGACGGTGTGCCTTTTGTTGGCCGCTGTGGTGGTTTGGGGGTTGTGGTCCGGTCCGGCGTACAGCAGTGAAACTCACAGTTTTTTCAGTGATTCTTTTTTGCAAAGGGCGGGACAGTTTCAGAATATAAAAACAGGTTTAGGCCTGCTGCGCCAGGTGCTTACCTGGGGAATTCTGCTGGCGGTGGGCTATTTTGCATACCATAACTTGCTGATAGTATCCCGGCTTTCCTTGCTTAATGTAATCCTTTTACTACTGGTATTTTTCCTGCTTTTAAGACTGGTATTTTTCCCGGTAGATTATTTCTCGGGTTTTGTGCTGGAGCACCGGTATGGGCTGACTTCGCAGCCTTTCTTTTCCTGGATGGCGGATTACTTGAAAAGTATTGCTGTCAGTGTTGTTTTGTCGGGGATTGTTTTCACTGTTTTTTACTACCTGACGGTGTATTTTACCCGTCACTGGTGGTGGATAGCGGGAATCCTGTTTGCTGTTTTTATGGTGGTTTCCGCTTATATTTATCCCCTGGTAATATCTCCCATGTTTTACCGGTTTGAGCCGCTTCAGGAAGAAGAGTTAAAAAAAGAGATAAAAAGCATGGCCGACCGGGCCGGTATTAATGTGGAAGAAGTTCTGGTTGCTGATGCCAGCCGCCGGACCCACCGTGCTAACGCGTATTTTGCCGGGATGGGAGGCAGCAGAAGAATTGTACTTTACGATAACCTGGTAGAAAATTTCTCAAAAGAGGAGATTTTGACGGTGGTGGCCCACGAGATGGGGCACTGGAAATATTCGCACATGGTCAAGGGTGTGGTGCTAGGGGCGGTTGCGGTAGTGCCGGTCCTGTTTGTTTTATACAGGTTGATAGGTGCCATGGGGTTGGCTGGGGATTTGCGGCTCCTTCCGTGGGCTTTACTTTTCTTTTCCCTGGTTTCATTCCTGGCCATGCCGGTTCAAAACTGTATAAGCAGGGAATGGGAAAGGCAGGCCGACCGGGAAGCTTTACACCTTACCGGTAAACCAGGTGCTATGGTGGAGCTGAAGACTAACCTGGCCGAGGCCAATCTGGCCCAGGTGGAACCGCACCCGGTTATCAGAGCGGTTTACTACAGCCACCCCCCGATAATTGAGCGTATACAGATGGCCCGGTCCAAAGAAGGTCAGTAGCCGGGTGGAGGATGGTAAAGAATGGTGCCCGGGTTGCCCGGTTGGTCGTTATAACACTTGATACCGGCAATGGAAGTAGTAAGGCAAGTAGTGTTGTTCCGCTGGCGGGGTGTGTCGGCTCGG
>PWGO01000173.1 GCA_003554525.1 Syntrophomonadaceae bacterium
CCTTCCATGATGTCTTTTATAGAATAATCCCGGTTTCGTAACATCCGGGAAAAGCGGTGTAGGCAGTCCAGCTCTTTAGTGCGTTCTTCTACTTCTTTTCGGGCTGTAACATCATAAAATAAAACCGAAAAATAGCCTTTCTCTTCCCCGTAAGCAGTAATCTGGTAATGCCTGTCCAGGGGTTCGGAATACTGTTCCCAGCAAACTACTTCGCCGTTCATGGCTACCCTGCCGTAAGTTGAAATCCAGTCAAACTCGGATTCTTTTATGCCGGGCAGTACTTCCGTTACTCTTCTTCCAATGATTTTTTCTCTATTTAATCCTGTCATCTCTTCAAAAGCCTGGTTTACTTCTAAAAAGATGTAATCTACGGGAGTTTTATTTTCATCTGTTATCACCCGGTGAAAGGCGTATGCTTCCGGAAGATGCTTTACTAGCAGCTTATGCCTGTCCATATTTATTCCTTCCACAAAAATCGCTCCTTTAAGCTGGAGGCTTTGGGCTGGTTGTTTCAAGAGGCTGGCCTGTATTTTGTTGCATATTTATATCCCCTTGGCAATACCCCTCTTCCTTTTTCTGTTGAAAAAGGAAGAGGGGTTCAAAACAGTTTTTTGTTTCTACTCCTGGTTCCTGTGCCGTTACTTCTTCTTTTATTCTACCTCTTCTTCCCCTTTGTTCTGTAGAATTGCTCCGTTTTCATCTTTCTGCACCTCTTCCCCGTTAACTTCCAGGTCAAAAGCCATTACCAAATCAGGATCCAGTAGCATTACTATACGGTCGTTTGATTTGGCCATGGCCTTTATATACTCTGTTTTAATATCATCAGCAAACTCGCGATCCACTTCCTGGATTTCTTCCTGGTTAAAGCTCATGATATCTGAAACCCGGTCTACAATCATTCCTACTGTTTTTTGATTAACTTCTATAACAATCACCACTGTAAATTCATCGTATTCGCTTTCCGGCAGACTAAACTTGCGGCGCATGTCCACTATGGGAATAACTTTACCCCTGAAGTTGGTTACTCCCCGCACTGCCGGATTAGTATTGTGAACACGGGTAGGCTTGCTATAACGGGTGATTTCCTGCACCAGCATAATGTCTATTCCGTACTCTTCTTCCCCTATTTGAAAAGTTACGTACTGGTTTTCTGCAGTAAGATTATTCAACTGGTGTTGATGAGCATCCATACTCATACTCTTGTTTTCCGACAGATGATTATCAACCATCTTTCCCGCCCTCCTTTATCGGGTAACATGTCTAAAATCTAACCTGGATTAAAATTTCTCAAAATCGTCGGAGTTGATATTCATACCTTCAAAACCGGACTGGTCAGCGCTCCTTTTGCCCTGGTTCTTTAAATCCGTATCAGCCTTTCCCCCGTTATGAGCGGTTTCTCCTCTTCCGTATTGGTTTGCCGGTTTTTCTTTACTGAATTTTTTCCCATGTGTACTATTCCTGCCGTTTTCGGAAATTTTAAAGAAACTTATCCGCTCCGAAAGATCCTGGGCCTCGCTATTCATGTTTTCACTGGAGCTGGCCACTTCTTCTACCAGAGACGCGTTCTGCTGAGTAACCTGGTTCAACTCTTCAATAGCATTCTTAATCTCTTCCGCCGAAGCGGACTGTTCCTGGACAGATGCTGATATTTCTCCTACAATATTGCAGGTTTTTTGGGTGTTTTCTACAATTTCCTGCAACACTTTTTCTGTATCGCTCATTAAATTATTACCTTTCTCCACTCTTTCCATGTTATCTTTAATTAGTTTTTCTATTTCCTTGGCCGATTCCGCCGATCTGCCGGCCAGGTTTCTTACTTCAGCAGCCACTACGGCAAAACCCCGGCCCTGCTCACCGGCGCGGGCTGCCTCCACAGCGGCGTTTAAAGCCAGTAAATTGGTCTGGAAGGCAATATCGTTTACCGTGGAAATAATTTCAGATATTTCCTGGCTTCCTTGCGAAATTTCTTCCATTGCACCCTGCATGTCGTTAACTACCTTTTCCCCGTGTTTAACGCTTTCCATGCTACTTTTGGAAAGATTATCTGCTTCTGAAGCGTTAGAAGAAGAAGTTTCCAGTGAAGAACTCACTTCTTCTATGGAAGAAGAAACCTCCTCCAGTGAAGACGCCTGTTCCTCCGTACGCTGGGAAAGGTCCTGGTTACCGGAAGATATCTCGGAAGCAGCATGGGAAACATTTTCCGAAGCTTCCTGAACCCGGCCCATGGTTTCCCCCAGCACATCAATGGTTTGGTTAAGGTTGCTTGCCATTTGGCCTATCTCATCTCCGGAGTTAATATTGGTTTTCACGGTAAAGTCACCTTCTGCAAGATCGCTGGTCAGGTCGCTTACTTTCTGCACGGGTCGGATTATAGTCATGGCCACAAAATAAGCTACCACAGCTACCAGCACCGCAGCTATGATAATTATTGGCACTATCATGTTTTGCAAAGCATCCACACCGGCAAACGCTTCGGCTTCATCAATTTCCACTACCAGGCCGGCGGGCATATCACCCAGTTGGATTACTTCCACCTGTCCCAGCACCGGTTCTCCCCGGTATTCCTCGTATTCATCAGCCGCATAAAAGGCGAGGTCTCCTTCCCGTATAGGCCCGGAAAGCATATCTACCGCATGGGTATCTATACTTTCCTGCAGAGCGGCGCCATCCGCATGTTCTCCAATAAGGGTATTGGTAAGTAACAACCCGTCCTCGTCTATAAGGTACGCATCTGCCGTTTCCCCCATTTCCTCCAGCCCGTCATGCACCAGGCCGGCCAGTATAGCGTCATCAAAGAGTATGTTTACCGACCCCACTATCTCTCCGGAAGTTCCACCGGCGTAAACCGGCTCGGAAACCACCATACAGTTTTCGTTAATAACATCGGAATAAAAAAGCTCGGACCAGGTGGTTTCTCCACCGGTGCTTCCCTGGATATAATCCCGCATGGACAAATCTTCTCCCACCATATCATCCAGGCTGTCATAAACCACAAGTCCGTCCGGGTCCGTAACAAATACCTGCTGGAAACCGTACTCTTCCACCGCCGTCGGCAGATAATCATCCAGTACTTCCAGCCGTTCCTGCCACATGGGATCGCCACGGTCCCCCACGTTTTCAATGGTTTCTCCCTGGTGAACCCCTCCCTGCAGGATGTTTAAGCTCTGGTAAACATCCCGGGAAGTGGCAAAGACCCGGGCATCTGCTTCTCTTTCCGCAAAAAACTCTTCAATTTCCGCTTCCTTAAGCCCGGCATACATATTCATGGCGGCAAAAGCTTCATCGCGAATCTCCTCCTGGGCGCTATTGTAAGAAAGGATTGCCACTATGCCCATGGGAATCAAGCCTACCAGTAGAAACAAAATTACCAGCTTAACTTTAAGGCTCATTTTC
>PWGO01000001.1 GCA_003554525.1 Syntrophomonadaceae bacterium
ACTAAATATAATTATAGCCCGCCCCTTTAATGAGACGAGCTCAATTTGCGGGCCGTCCTGACCTGTAAAATAAAGATGGTGGAGCTGGCGGGACTCGAACCCGCGTCCTCTTCCATGCCAAGGAAGCGCGCTCCCTCTGCGCCACAGCCCCACGTTTGCTTATTCTCTATTTTACAATCATAACTTGCCCGGTAAACCGGTAGCGCTTTTACTAAACCCTTCAGCAACATTTATTATATTAACAAACCAACACTTTGTCAATATAATCGAACCGCCGGATCTGCGTAAGCAAGCGCAAGTTAATGTTTCCCTTTAAGAGGCAAGATGCCCCCCACCTTTTATGCGCAAAGCAGCGAGCGAAGGTATAACACAGACCCGAGGCGCCCCTGGTGCTTATTAGAGGTTAGTGGGTAGAAAATAAAAGACTTCCTTCAAAAAGTAAGACGAAAGAGGCAAGATACCCCCCACCTTTTATGCGCAAAGCAGCAAGCGAAGGTATAACACAGACCCGAGGCGCCCCGTGCTTATTACTAGCAGCTGAGCAGTTACAAAAAAATTATAAATTATTAGAACGGAGAAGTTTCTTCCAGCTCGGGAGCGTTGCTCCAAAGCCTTTCCAAATTGTAAAAAGCCCTTTCTTCAGGTTGAAAGATGTGTACTATTAGATCCCCGTAATCCATTAACACCCACCTGGCATCACGGTACCCTTCCAGCCGCAGCAGGTTATATCCCTTTTTCTTAAAAGTCTCTTTCAAGTGATCTGCTATTGCCTGAACCTGGAGATCCGAGGTGCCCGTACAAATAAGAAAATAATCGGTCACATAAGTAATTTGACCTACTTCCAACACCACCACATCGCGAGCCTTCTTTTCGGCAACTACTTTTGCGGCTTGAAGAGCCGTGTCCCGCGGCATAACGCCGTTTTGGGTTGGCAAACTATTTCTCACCCCTTTTTGTATTAATAATATATAATCCTTTTAGTTAAATTATATGCGAAAACCGCCTAAAACCATTCCCTACCGCCTTTTTCCTTCATTTACCTGCAATAACAGCTCGTTTCTGAAGAAAACGGAAAGAGGATGCAACAACCTTCCCTTTTCCATAACCCGCCGGATAGAGTTGTCCACCGCTGTCAGCAGGGCCATGTGGAGGTCTTTATAAGACAGCTCCCGTAATTTTTCAACTCCCGGGTAATCTCTGCCTTCTTCTACCACATCGGCCAGGTAGATTATCTTTTCCAAAAGACCCAGGCAAGGGGAGCCGGTAGTATGATACATGATGGCACGCAAAATTTGCCCGTCTTCCACGCCCAGTTCCTCCCTGACCAGGGCAGCTCCTACGGGGGCGTGGAGCAGCTGCGGTTCAGCCAGGGTAATTTTATCAAGCTTAATCCCCAGCCGCTGCACTTCTTCCCTGAGTAGGGAAGGGTTTAATCTTTTCCCGTAATCGTGGAGTAACCCGGCCTGGAAAGCCCTGTCCTGATCCTCGCCGTAGACCCGGGCCAACCCGGCAGCACAATTTGCTACTTCGGTACTGTGTTTAAAAAGTTGCGGGTCAAGTTTTTTCTCCATTAACAGGTAGTAATCCAGATTCACTCCTGTATTGCCCATATTGATATACTTCGACATAAAATTTCCCATACCTGCCTGCCCAGAAGTAAAACAAGCCTTCCTTTGACAAGTGCGACATGATTTTCTGACCCTATAACCTTCCGGCTCCGGTAATTGCCTGTTTTATATATATACACTACCAGGCTGAGTAATTACCACCTCGTTAACTATCCCTGGACCTGGCCTCATTTATTACCAGCTGCCTTCCCTCTATTTCCATTCCCGGGGCGTTTTCCAAGATGTACTCGGCCACCTCGTCATCAACTTCGATAAAACCGTATCCACGTGAACGGCCGGAATTTTTGTCAGTAATTATCCTGCAGGCGTGTATTTCACCGTATTCGGACAGAGAGGCTTGAAGCTCCTCCTCCGTAGTGGCCCAGGGTATATTGCCTATGTAAATGGTCTTGACCATGATTTTCACCTCCTTTCCTATTATGCAGAACAGCAGGGTTTAATATACCCCTCAAGTAGCTGTTCAGGCTTAATAAATGCTTATTTACACCATTACCCGGCTTATATCACCCGGCCTTTAGTTTAAACTTCCAGCCAGGTTGGTCGATAATTTTTACTGGCTCTTCTCTGCTTCTTCCTGGTAAAGCTCGCTCTTATAAATATACTGCTCCACTGCTTCCGGGGTAAGGTATTTAATGGTTTTTCCTTCCCGGACCCTGCGGCGGATAAAAGTTGAAGATATAGCCATGGCAGGTATCTCCATGAGGTGAACTTTCTGGAATATCGAGGGGTAAAACGGCTCTACCTTGTCTTTGAGCTTTTCCAACGAATAACCGCTACGGGAAGCGGCTATGAAAATACACTTCTCCAGCAGTTCCTCGTAATCTTTCCAGGTAAGTATATCCAGTATTGCATCGGCGCCGGTTATAAAATATATACTGACTTTATAGTCGTATATTTTTTGAAAAAAACGAACCGTGTTTACGGTGTAAGAAGGCTCCAGGCTGTCGATTTCAACCCTGGAAATAGAAAAATAAGGATTATTGGTAACTGCCAGAAAAGTCATCAGGTAACGGTGCTCCGGGTCCGTTACTTTCTTCTCTATTTTATGGGAAGGCAAACCGGCAGGAACAAATATCACACTTTCTAAATTGAAGTGCTCCCGGGCTTCCTCTGCAGTAACCAGGTGGCCTATATGTATGGGATCAAAGGTGCCACCCATAATCCCTATACGCGGCCACTGGCTTTCTAACCTGGGCAACAACAAGCTCATTTTCCACTACCCCTTGCAGTAAAATTAACTTTTTCTAAAAATCCCCAACAGGCCCGTCTACCTCTAATCCCGTTTATGTCTGACCCGAGTAGTTGCCTTTTTCCTCAAAAAAAGTAAACTCCTGATCGCCTATAACCACGGTGTCACCCGGCTGTACACCCATTTCCTGCAGCTTTTCGTCCAGTCCCATTTTCCGCGTAATATTCCAGAATCTCTGCACCGCTTCTTCGTTATGGAAATCAGTGCGAGCCACCAGGCTTTCTATACCCTTTCCTTTTACTATAAAATAATCTTCTTTTTTCTCTACAAAAACTTCATCTTTTTCGCTTACAGTTTTCCACCGGTCCTTTTCCCCTTCATCCTTTTCCGGTTTCATAAATTTATCCCGGGGATATTCCTCCAGAAGCTCCACCAGGCAATCCAGCAGTTCTTGCATGCCTTTACCCGTAACTGCAGAAACCCCCAGGATCGGCCCAACTATTTTCGAGTAGCTTTCCAGTTCTTTCTGCAGGCGCTCCAGGTTGGCGGAAGCTCCTTCCAGGTCTACCTTGTTCCCTACTACTACCGTAGGGCGCTGGGCCAGTTCCGGGCTATATTCAGAAAGCTCCCTGTCTATACCGTAAAATGCTTCCAGGGGATCCACTGCCGCCCATGGAGAGACGTCTATTAAATGAAGTAAAATTGAAGTTCTTTCACAATGTCTCAAGAAACGGTACCCCAGACCCGCTCCCTGGGATGCACCCTTTATTATGCCAGGCAAGTCGGCCACAACAAAGCTGTTTTCTTTATGATCCACTACCCCCAACTGGGGATGAAGAGTAGTAAACTCGTAATCCGCTATTTTGGGCTTTGCGGAAGAAACAACCGACAAAAAAGTGGATTTCCCCGCGTTGGGCAGGCCCACCAGCCCAATATCGGCCATAAGTTTTAGCTCCAGATTTAACCTGCGCACTTCTCCCGGTTCGCCTTTCTCTGCAAAAGAAGGAGCCTGGCGCCTGGAGCTGGCAAACCTCCGGTTTCCCTTACCTCCCGGGCCTCCCGCGGCAACTTCTTTTTTCATGCCGGGACGGGAAAGGTCGGCAATTATTTTGCCTTCCTCATCTTTCACTACAGTGCCTACCGGAACAGGAAGCAGCAGGTCTTCTCCGCGCCTGCCGTGCCGGTTGCCCCCCTGCCCGTGGGCCCCGTTGGAAGCTTTCCAGTGTCGCCGGTACTTGAAATCCAGCAGGGTGTTTAACGATTCGTCGGCTACCAGTACTACCGGGCCCCCGCTGCCCCCGTCGCCGCCGTCAGGCCCCCCGTGCGGCACATACTTTTCCCGGCGAAACGAAGCGGCCCCGTTACCGCCCCTGCCCCCGATAACTTCTATAGTAACTTCGTCAACAAACATGCCATCCTCCTCCGGGAGCGATGTGTCTGTATAAAGGTGCAAGAACAAATTCCAACAAAATTGCCCCGTACAAACATTGCCTGTTAACAAGGCAGATATTCCCGCTGCTATTTTAATACCCCGTAAAAGATACTTCCCGTCCTTCATCTAATTCCAGCTCACGGAGGTAGCTTTCAAAATCTACATGTTTTTCATCCGGTTGCTGCCGGGGAAAGGCTAAACTCATGACCAGGAGGTTGCCGGGGTAGGTTTTGCAGGTAAAACGCCCCCCCGCCTTTTCTACACAGGAACTCAGGGTATCCATTATTCTCCGGGGCAAGAAATCTCCGTGTTCTTCCAGGCTATAAAGGAAGAACAGGTACTCCTGTTCCCATTCTTCAATATCAACCTTTAGCCCGGAATCTTTCTTTAAATATTTTTCTGTTTCATTTATTGCCAGATCCAGGCATCTAATTACTTCTTCCGGGGAAGATCCCAGGTTCTCCAGGTCCGTTTCCAGGTTAAAAGTAGTTCCCAGTTCCAGATTGTTTCTCTGCTCCAGCAAATAAAGGGCAATATCCGGGTGTTTAATCTGCAGCAATTTGTTCCATTCGTCGAGCTCCAGGTGAACTTTGTTAATATACGAAACCATACGGTTGTTGTATTTTAACTGGGCCATAAGAGAAATCATCTGCAGGTGGTTAAGCAGCCCATGCCTACAGTAGCTCCAAAACGACTTCAGCCTCTTGTCCCTTTCCTGGAATCTGCGCTCCAGCTCTTTCATCATCCTTTTGTGAAAAACCAAAAACTCTATCAAAAATATCAAAACTATTAACGGTAAAATCAAAAAACTGGTACAGAGGCTAAAATTTGAAGATATAAAATTATAACCGGTTAAACATGCTACCAGCATTACAGCTACTAACACGGTAACGGGTAAATAGAAGCTCTTCCAGAACAAACTGGAAGCCCCCTCTCACAAAATACTTCCCCCTTTTAAAAAAACAAGTCCCGGTTAACCGGGACACAATTTTTTCTAGCTTGTAACTTCCACAGCTTCCTCGACGGGCAGCACATTAACCTGTTTTTTGTTTTTTCCTTTGTTTTCAAAAGTAACATAGCCGTCAACCAGCGCAAAAAGGGTATCATCTTTACCTTTACCCACGTTTTGTCCCGGGTGAAGCTTGGTACCCCTCTGTTTTACCAGGATGTTTCCCGCTTTTACCTCCTGGCCGCCAAAACGCTTTACGCCCAGGCGCTTGGCTATACTATCCCTTCCGTTTCGCGAACTGCCTACACCCTTTTTATGTGCAAACAGCTGCAAGTCCCATTTAAACATCTTCTTTTCACCTCCTGTTAATAATCAGTGCCCCTGCCAGATAACTTCCGGCAGGTATAGGCTCTTGTATAGCTACAAAAGGGTCAACCTCTAAGAAGTTATTTTCCTCTGCTTTATTTCCAGGTATCCCGGGTAATTCCTGGAGGTTTCTTTTAACCCCAGCACCATGGATTCTAGAAGCAGCTGCACTTCCTTTTTTTTATCCGGTTCCTTTAAGTCTCCTATCCTGCAGATCAGATTTCCGTCCTGCACCCGCAAAACTTCCGGCTCCACTTGTAGTATTTCCTGTATGCTCGCGGCTGTGGTTTGGGCCAGTATAGAGACTGCAGCACAAACAATATCCTGTCCTTTCTGCTCGAACCCGGCATGGCCTTCAATTTTAAATCCCACAAGCTCGCCTTTTTGGTTGCTTTCCAGGATTACTTCCACCATAAACTTGTCCCGGTCAACCGTTATATTCTATATCTTCAATAACCAGTTCGGTAAAAGGCTGGCGGTGTCCTTGCTTGCGCCGGTAGTTTTTCTTGGGCTTGTATTTAAATACGGTAATCTTCTTGCCGCGCCCTTGGCGCCGAACTTTTGCTGTAACCCGACAGCCTTCCAGGTAGGGATTGCCAAGCTCCAGCCCTTTATCATTTTTGCAGGCCAGTATCCGGTCCAGTTCTACCTGTTCTCCTTCTTCGGCCGGAATTTTTTCTACCCTTATCCTGTCTCCCTTGGATACCCGGTACTGTTTTCCGCCTGTCTCTACAATAGCGTACATATTTCCATACCCCCTGAAAATTAGGTCTCGCTGAAAAAGGCAGCCACAACAAAGGCGTTTGGTTAAAAGCCTTTTCCATGCGGAACAAGAAAAAATTTAGGCACTAAATTGCAAAAATATATTAACACAGCACCATTTAAATGTCAAATTACAGGGTGGATAAGCCCGTTACACCGGCCCGGCCCGCTTTGACTTTATTAATTTTTCTGGTATAGTAAAATAAAAGTAACTACTCAAGCCAAGTAAGGGTAAGTTAAGATGTCAAGGTAATGTTACACAATTTGTGAATTGTTAATAAAAGGGGGTTTTAATATGAGAAAAGGTGTCCCGGTAAAACCTTATCCCAGGTTAAACCAGCAACAGATTGAGCTTATTCACCGGGCCAGCATGGAGATTTTAAACGATACCGGTATAGTTGTGCATGGAAAAGAACCGCTGGAACTGCTTTCTTCAGCAGGTGCAGAAGTAAACGGCTCCGATCAGGGCGGAGGATACAAAGTAAAAATTCCGGAAACTTTAGTTTTAGATTCAGTAAAAAAAGCCCCGTCAGAAATTAAACTGGGAGCCAGAAACCCTGAAAACACCCTGCTTTTAAGCGCTGAAAACCCGCGTGTTTACTACGGCAGCGGCTCTGAAACTAATTTTTTCCTGGAGACTGCGTTGAAAGAATTTGTACCCAGGGGAGAAGATAACAGCCCGGGGTATATATTCCCAACTTACAGCTCCCGCCGCGGTTGCGTGGAAGACCTCTGCCGGGTGGCCCACCTGGCAAACCAGCTGGAAAACCTCGACTTTTTCATCCGTCCAATAAATATTCAGGATGAAGATATCACAGAAGAAAACAAAGATGTAAACAAATTTTTTGCCGCCCTGGACAATATTGAAAAGCACGTGATGGCGGGTATTACTGATTTAAACCAGTTTAACAATATTGTAAAAATGGGCCAGATTATTGCCGGTGGAAAACAGGAATTTAAAAACAATCCCGTACTTTCCTTTATCAGCTGTGTGACCAAGAGCCCCCTGCAGATTGTAGAAGATGCCGCACTGCGCATGATTGCCGCCAACCGGCACGGAATTCCGGTAGTAATATCCAGCAGTCCCCAGGGAGGCTCCACTGCACCAATAGAAGAGATGGGCATGGTGAGTATGATCAACGCGGAGATCCTGGCCGGGGTAGTTCTAAGTCAGGCCGCGGAAAAAGGGGCTCCTGTTATTTACGGCAGCGTTCCGGTGCGGGCTCGTATGGATAACCTGCACGATATGTATGGTGCGCCGGAATTCAGCCAGTACAACCTGGCCTGCGTCCAGATGTCCCATTACTACGGACTGCCCAACTACTCCGCAGGGGGAGTTTCCGATGCCCGGGTGCCTGGAATCCAGGCTACCGTGGAAAAATCGCTTTCCCACCTTTTCGTAGCCCAGGGAGGAACTAACTTGCTCCATTACGCCTTCGGCCTGCTTTTGGAAACCCAGACTTTCTGCCCGGAACAGGCAATACTGGATAACGCCCACATTGGAATAATCAAAAAGATCCTGGAAGAACCCGAAATAGATAAAGAGCTAAAAGAAAAAGTAATATCCGGTATTGACAAAGTCATGGATAGCCCTTACCGCATTTTCTCGCGCAGCGCCAGGAAATACATGCGCTCGGGGAACATGTACATGGGTTATCCCTTTGAAGGCGGGGAAGAAAAAGATAATACCATGCTGCGAGTCAAGGAGGAGACGGAAAGGCTGATGGAACAACCTCGCTCCTGCCTGCCGGAAAATATACGAAATGAAGTGTATAACCAGGTTCCCGGAATACTGCCCCGGCTAGTTAAGGAATAACTTTCCTGTTTTAACAGGGGTGTTTTCTGTAAAAACAAAAATTGTAAGGAGGTATTGTTGTTGACACAGGAGCATATTTTAAATGAAATCCGCAAAAATGTAATCCAGGGCCGGCGCAATGCTGAAGATGAAGGGCTGGATGACGAGTTGGCCGGAGAACCGGGCGTTGAAGAGCTGGTTGATCAGGCCCTGGAACAAAATATTGATCCACAGGAAATACTAAACCAAGCTATAAGCAAGGGGATGGAGGAAGTAGGAGTAAAGTACGAAAACGGGGAATACTACATTCCAGACATGCTGGCGGCTGCGGAAGCCGTGGGAGCGGCTACAGACAGGCTGGCACCCTACTTGGAGCAGGATAATCAGCAAAAAAAAGGTAAGATAGTAATAGCCACCGTGGAAAAAGATTACCACGACATAGGGAAAAATATCGTCTGCATAATGTTAAAAGGGGCGGGCCTGGAAGTAATTGACCTGGGAGTTGATGTTCCAGCCGATAAAATAATAGAAGAAGCAGCAAACAGAGAGGCCAACCTTATTGGGTTATCCGCACTCCTGGATACTACCATGGGGTATATGGAAAGCACTATCAAAAAACTGGAAGATAAAGGTTTGAGGGATAATGTAAAAGTGCTTATCGGGGGAGCGCCTACCACACCTGAATTTGCAGAAAAAATTGGAGCCGACGCCCACTGCAGGGACGCTTTTGAAGCAATTAGAACTATTGAAGAAGAAGAAACAAGATAAAAGCCCCCCACATTGGAGGTTGAAAGTTAGAAGTTGGAGGTTGGAAGAAAAGACCACCCCAAAATTAGAAGTCAGGGGTCAGAAAAAAAGCCCCCCCACCTTAGGGTAACATTATACTATCTCCGCGCGGGCAAAGGTGCGGCTGACTTCTTTTATTTCCACCTGCACTTTCTGTCCTACATAATTTCCTCCCTGTTCTACCTCAAGCACAAACCCGTGCAACCGGGCTATGCCGTTCCCGGAATTCACTGTATGGGGCTCTTCTATCAAAACCTCGTGCGTTTCTCCCCTGGAAACCGGCAGGGCCTTACGATTTATTTCCTCGCGCGTTCCCGTAGCCAGTATGCGGTACTTCTCCTGGTGCATATCATCATTGCCGCGGAAAAAAAGGTATTTTCCTATCTCCTCTTCCAGTTTCCGCAGATTGCTTCCCCCGGAACCAATCAACAAGGCCGCTACCTCGGGGTGCGTCTCTACCAGCACTGCTTCCGCTTTTTCCCTGGGTAAGTATTTTTTTAATTCCCTTTCCACGCGGGAGCATACAACCAGGGGAGTAAGCACCCTTCCCGTACCCGAGCAGTAGGTGCAGGGCCGCTGCAAGAAAGTAGCCAGGTCCTGCCTTACTTTCTTGCGCGTCATTTCCACCAGGCCAAGCCCGGTTAACCCGATAACAAAAGTTCGGGTGCGATCGTTTTTCACCGCCTGGTTTAGTTCATCCAAAATTTTTTGCTGGTGGTCCTCGTTGTCCATATCAATGAAATCTATTACTATGATTCCCCCTATATCCCTGAGCCTGATCTGGCGGGCGATTTCCCGGGCCGCCTCCAGGTTGGTACGGAAAACAGTCTCCGACAGGCGGTTTTTGCCGATGTACCTGCCCGTGTTTACATCTATAACCGTTAAGGCTTCCGTCTCTTCTATTACCAGGTACCCCCCCGATTTAAGCCGTACCGTTCTTTCCAGGGCCTTTTGAATTTCCTGTTCAATGCCATACTTTTCAAAAACGCCCTGGCTGCCGCTGTAATACTGCAATTTGCCCAGGTAATGGGGAGAAGAGATCTCCAGGTTTTCTTTTATCTTTTCGTATTCCTGGTAGTCGTCCACCAGGAAGGTATCCACCTCTTCAGTAAGCAGATCCCTGGCGGTTCGAGAAGGCAGGGCCAGGTCCTGGTACAGTACCGACGGGGCCTTATTTTGTATGTATCTGCTTTTTATTCGCTCCCACAGCCTTAATAAAAACTGCAGATCCTGGTGCAGGCTCTTTTCTTCTACACCCTCGGCAACAGTTCGCACAATTAACCCCATGTTCTCGGGCCTAATTTTTTCCGTAATTCTTTTCAACCGCTCTCTTTCTTCCGCGTCTTCAATCCTTCTGGATACCCCCACGTATTCCACCCCGGGGACCAGTACCACGTACCTGCCGGGGATAGTCAACTGCCCCGTCAACCTGGCCCCTTTATTGCCAAAAGGTTCCTTGGTTACCTGTACTATGATTTCATCGTTTGTACTTAGAATTTTTTCTATAGGAGCGTGAGAAGGGGCCTGGGGTTTTTCTTCCAGGGTTTCGTTAAAATATACGTCACCCACGTATAAAAAAGCATTTTTTTCCAGCCCTATATCCACAAAAGCCGCCTGCATCCCGGGAAGCACGTTTTCCACGATTCCTTTATATATATTTCCTACCACCCTGTGCTGCAGCGGCCTTTCGATATAAACCTCTGCCAGATCACCATCTTCGACAATTCCCACCCGGGTAACGCGATGATTAACGTTTACAATAATTTTTTTACTCAATGCATCAGTCCACCTCTCATCATACTACCGATAAACGTGTTTTGAAATAATTACTCTAAAATGATTAGATTTTATTCACGAAACCTTAAACGGAGGCGGCGGTTTTAAACTGCCTCCATCATAACGGTAAAGCCCCTCGCGGTGTATACCATGGTAATTGGCCGGTTCCGGCTCTCCCGTCAGCTCTTCCATAACCTGCATAACTTCCTTCGGAGATGCGCCTCCCCGGTTGCCCGTCTGCAAAAGCATGACCAGCTCAAGCCCCCGGGAAAACTCCTCAATATTTAAACTGTAAATAAAAGGACGTATGTCTACTTCTCTCATCTGCCTTTTACCCTTTTTCTTTTTCCCTCTTCTCTGCACTGTTAATTTTTCGGCGTTTAATACTTTATCCGTTCCCCGCTCCAGCAGCTCCCTGAGCTCCCCTCCCGTGCTTTCTTCCTTCCAGTATACCCGGTAGCGCGAACAGTCAATCTGCTCCATGAGGGAGGCCTCCTGCAGTGAAACCACCTCCGCCCCGGTTATCATCAGCGCACCGGGAAGTTGAGCGCCAATGCTGGAGAGAAATTCTTTGCCCGTTTCCTCCCCGCCGTAAAAGTAAACTTCACCGTATTCTTTTTCCGAAGTTATACCCAGCGGAAGGGGTATGCCGGGATCCAGGCGCGGCTGGGGGTTAAATTTGCCGCGGTACACCAGGTTAAAGTCCGCCCTCCGGAAAGCGCGGTGTAGAAAACGCAGGATATCCAGGTGAGATATAAATTTCAGGTTTTCCCCTCTTAAATAAGAAAATCTAATGCGCTGCATCATGCATCTCACCTCGCCCGGCACAATAGATCATTCCACATCCGGCACATTTTTCCTCTAAGCAGCCGGGAGACAGCTCGGTTTCCCTGGCCCGCAGGCTCTCTTTTTTTAAAAACTTTTCGCTTACTCCCGTGCTCAGGTGGGACCAGGGAAGTGCTTCCTGGTAAGAATAACTTCTCTGGGCATAATCGTAAACGGAAAGCCCCGCTTCGGAAAAAGCCTGTTCCCAGTTAGATAAACTAAAAAATTCGGACCAGTTGTCCAACCGGCTTCCCTTCCGCCAGGCCCTTTCCAGGACCTGCGACAGGCGCCTGTCGCCACGGGAAAGGGCTGCCTCCAGCAGGCTCATTTCCGGTTCATGCCACTTCAACTCCAGCTGCTTGCTACGGGAAAACATTCCACGCAACAGCTTTATTTTACGGTAACATTGTTCCAGCGTAATCTGGGGTTCCCACTGAAAAGGGGTATGGGGCTTGGGAATCAGTGCAGAAACGCTTACAGATATTTTCAAGCGTTCCCGGTAAGCTTTCCGCCGGTAAATATCCAAAAGAGCGGCTGACAGGTGGTAAATCCCTTCCAGGTCTTCATCCCGTTCCGTGGGAAGCCCTATCATAAAATATAATTTAATCAGGCGCCACCCGGCGTCAAAAGCCCGGCTCACCGCCTCATAAATATGGTTATCGGTGATGTCCTTGTTTATAACCTTGCGCAACCGTTCCGTTCCCGCCTCGGGCGCAAAAGTGAGGCTGGTTTTGTGTTTTTTTTGCACTTCCTTTGCCAGTTCAACCGAAAAAGCGTCCAGGCGCTGTGAAGGCAGAGAAAGGTTAACCCCGGAAAGGCAAGAAGAAAAAGACCCCAGCAGCTCTTCCATATAAGGGTAATCCGTGCTGCTAAGCGATACCAGCGACAACTCCTCGTATCCCGTAGAATTAATTATTTCCTGCCCCATACGGGATAAATTTTCCGGAGAGCGGAACCTTACCGGGCGGTATGCCACCCCGGCATGACAAAACCTGCATCCCCGGGGACATCCCCTGGCAATTTCCAGAACCGCACGGTCGTGGACTACTTCCATGTACGGGACCATCTGTTCCAACGGGTAGTAAACAGAATCCAGGTCAGGCAAAACCCTCTTGGTAACCACGGGGGGCACCCCTTCCCTGACCGGGACAGTACCTTTAAAAACACCACCGCTATCATAAAATGGCTCGTAGAGTGAGGGCACATAAACACCTTCAACCCCGGCCAGTTTATACAGTATTTCTTCTTTGGAGCCCTGCCCGTTCTTGATTTCCCGGAAGGTTTCCAGGATTTCCGGAAAAACTTCTTCCCCTTCTCCCAGCACAAACAGGTCCAAAAAAGGGGCCAGCGGTTCGGGGTTAAAAGTACAGGTTCCCCCGCCAATAACCAGGGGATAACCGGAACGTTCCTTGCCGTAAAGGGGAATCCCCGCCAGGTACAGCATGTTGAGAACGTTGTTGTAATTGAGTTCATGCTGCAAGGAAAAGCCTACCACATCAAAATCTTTTACCGGGGTAAAAGATTCCAGGGTAAAAAGGGGTATATCTTCTTGCTCCATAAGCGCTTCCATGTCCGTAGCGGGAGCAAAAACCCTTTCAGCAAGCATATCGCCGCGCCGGTTTATAAGCCCGTAAAGAATCTTTATGCCCAGGTTGGACATCCCTATTTCATAAAGCTCGGGAAAAGCCAGGGCCACTTTAAGGTCCACTCCCCCGTGGTCTTGGAGTAAAGCATTCCACTCGTTACCCACGTAACGCGCCGGTTTGCTAACCCGGGGCAGTAAATCCCAAATTTTTTGTCCAAGTTCCTGTTCTCTCACTTGAATCCTCCCGTTGCTGTATCTTGAAAAGCTGCGCCCCAGTTAAAACTATATCAGCCCGGGCACTTACCCGGTAATGTTTATTACCTGCCCGGAATAACGTTACCCTTGAAACAGTAAGTAAAGTTAGTTTAATAACCTTACCCTGCCAGCGCCGGGTACTGTTTACTGCACAGTTACAATTTCTATTATACCCCCGATTATATTTTCTTTATAAACATTTAACAAGCCCAAAAGAAACATTCGTTTACCTAAATTATTCTTTTTAACGGTATTTCTACCCCTTCCTTCAAGGCCTGTTCCACAAGCGCCGTTTCTGTTATCTCTTTTTTCAACCGCCTGGTACGTGGTTCCATAACCCGCACCAGGTGATAGCGGTTGGGCGTAAACAGGCGTAGCACCTCCAGCAGCGTGGCTTCTTCGGAAACAATGAGCTGCTCCCCCTTCAAACCGCCTTTCTGTAAAATTTTTTTATCTTTAACCCCCAGTGAACGAAGGAAAGTATAAACCGCCAGGTGCTTTTCTCTTGCCGCAGCGGAAAAAATAAATATTCCCGCTGCGGCAAGGGATAAATTAAAATACCCGTACCAGGTTAATATTATCCCGGATAAAAATACCGCTACTGCCAGGAACCTGCCCAGTTTTACCGTTATTTCCGTAGCCGCGCGGTAAGTATAGCTCCCGGACAGGGAAGCCCGCAGAATTCTCCCCCCGTCCAGGGGAAGAGCAGGCACCAGGTTGAAAAAAGCCATTATTAAATTGGCCTGGATAAAAAAAAGAACACTGCTTTCATCCCACCAGCCCCAGTAGAACTGGTGCAAGTAAAAAGAAGTGCAAAAAACCGCTATAGCCAGATTTACCAGCGGCCCCGCCCAGGCAATCTTTTTTTCTACTTCCGGCTCAATTTCCAGCAGTCCTTCCGTACGCGCTACCCCGCCAAAGGGATAAATCTCTACTTCTTTAACCGGCAACCCCTGCCTTTGAGAGACCAGTATATGGGCTCCCTCATGTATGAAAATTATAAACAACACCATCAGGGTTTCCAAAAACCTCCCGGCCAGAGGGAGAAGCAGCAGCAGTATAATAAATAAAGGATTAAATTTTATTTTTATTCCCCCGGGCAAATCCCTGTCCACCCCTCTTTTCACTTCTCACAGGTTTCTTGAGTGATTGTTAATAGGCTAGATTATAAAAGTTACCATTCCTCAATATGGACCAGCGGATCCACCGGCCTGTCCCGCCACCTCAACTCAAAATGCAGGTGTGCCTCTTCCCACAGCGTAGGTTCTGAAAGCCTGCCCAAAACTTCGCCTCCTTCTACTATTTCCCCTACCCCGCTTTCCAGCTCCTGCAGATACCTGTATACCGTGCTCCACTCCTGCCGGTGCCTTACCAGAACTTTATACCCGCTGTCACCGCCAGCAACCC
>PWGO01000091.1 GCA_003554525.1 Syntrophomonadaceae bacterium
AGGCAGTTCCATAGGAGAAGTGGCGGAAACTGTAGCTTCCCATTCGCTAATGGGGGCCAGGGGTAATTCAGGGGTTATACTGTCGCAGTTAATGCGCGGCCTTTCCCGGGGGCTTAGTGGAAAAGATGAAATTGTTTCTTCTGAGCTAAGCAAAGCTTTTCAGTATGGAGTGGTATACGCGTTCAAGGCTGTATCGCGCCCGGTAGAAGGTACTATTCTAACCGTGGCCAGGGAAATAGCCAGGGGTACCCGGGGAGCTATCAGGGAAGGGGCAGATATTAACGGTATACTGGAAACAGCGATTGAAAGCGGAGAGAAAGCGTTGATGCGCACCAAAGAAATGCTACCTGTGCTAAAAGAGGCCGGTGTTGTGGATGCAGGAGGAAAAGGGCTTATAATATTTTTAAGAGGGTGCCACTATGCGGTAAACAGCTCCATGGAAGAGGTGTTGGCCCTGCTGGAGGGGGGTGGAGGCGGCCTGCCCGCCGAACCCCCGGGTGCATCGCCGGAAAATGTTTTTGGCGAAAACTTTGATACCAGCAGGCCTTACTGCACAGAACTAATTATTAAAAGTGAAAAAGGAGAATTTGCAGGTATATCCGAAAAGCTTTCCGAGCTTGGAGATTCTCTTTTGGTGGTTGAAGACAAAAATATATGCAAGGTACATATACATACGGCAAACCCTGATATGGTGCTGGGGGTATGCCTTTCACATGGCATACTGCACGATATAAAAATTGATAACATGATGGACCAGCATGATGAAAGATATGAAAAAAGTGAAGACGCTGCTGGTTCTGCTGGTACTGACATGGTTACCATACCTTCTAGCCGGGAGGATATACAAAAAGATACAGGGATTATATGCGTTTCTTTTGGTGAAGGTATTAAAGAGATCTTTTTTGGGCTGGGGGCCGATGAAATTGTGTACGGGGGCCAGACCATGAATCCCAATGTAGAGGATTTGTTAAACGCGGTGCATAAATCCACTTACGACCGCTTGATAATACTGCCCAACAATAAAAATATACAGCTGGTGGCCGAGCAGGTCCGCAAGATGTCTTCCAAAGAAGTAGAAGTGGTAAAAACAAGCAATATCCCGGAGGGTATTGCCGCGCTTATGGCGTACCAGCCTTCCCTGGAGCTGGAGGAAAACGTAGAAAATATGAAAGAAAACATGAAAAACGTAAAAGCCGGGGAAATTACTTACGCTATAAGGGAAACCGTTATCCAGGGGCAAAAAATTAAAAAAGGTTCCTGTCTCGGTCTTTACCGTGGAGACATCTGCAGCTGGGGTGAGGACTTGATTTTAACCAGCCTGGAGCTGGTTCGAAAAATAGTCGGGGAAGGCGACGAACTGATAACCATATTTTATGGTGAAGGGGTTGAAGAAAATTCCGCTTATGCTTTACAGGAAGCAGTGGAGGAGGCCTTCCCTTACCTGGAGGTAGAATTGCAGGCCGGGGGACAGCCGGTTTATTACTTTATTATTTCAATAGAATAGTAACTGCTTTGGTTTAGCAGGTTTTTTCTTTTGTGCGGGGGACGCTCCTTTTGTTGAAATACCGCAACTATTCCATATATGTATTCATAATTTCTGGTGTTGGGGCATATTTTGATTCAGGGAGGTGCTGGGCCTGGAGCTGGAAGTTAAAGTAAAGGCAGTAGTTAAAGATAAAAAAAATAACCATATTGTGCTTCTGCAAGATGAAGCAGGAACTAAAATACTTCCTATATGGATAGGAACATTTGAAGCCCGATCTATAGCCCGTGCCGTTTACCACGAAGAAAGCAGCCGCCGCCCCCAGTCTCACGATCTTATAAAGATACTGTGTGAGCAGCTGGAGGGTGAGGTAAAAAAGATAGTTATAAAAGATATAAGCCAGGAAGGCACCTATTTTGCGGAATTGCACTTGCAAACGGGCACAGCGTCAAAAGTTATAGATTCACGGCCCAGCGACGCGGTAGCACTGGCTCTTCGATTTGGAGCGCCTGTATTTATTTCCTTTAAGCTGGTGGAATTCACCATCAACCCCGAAAACCTGCACATTCAGAACCCGGACGGTGAAGATAATCTTCTGTAGAAAACTTCTGCTTTTAAAAATAACTGCTGAATAAAAAGTTTTTGCAAAAACTTTTTGCAAAAACCAAAAACAAGGAAGGATTTTATCATTTTAAAAAGAATTAATATCCATTAGAGATAAAATAGAGTTAAAATGGGGATCAAAAAAACTGGACGGGCCATAACCGGGTCTGGGTGATATTATTTAAAATCTGTAGATACTCAAGTCTATCGCGGAAATCATCCTGGGTAGTTACTACAATATTTAAAATATAATAGTTAAAAAGCCAGGCCGGCTTTTTACTGTACAGACTTTACTTTTTTTAAAATCAATTAATTGCGGGGCAGATGAGGTAACCATGAACAAGAAATTCATGCAGTTTGTTACGGTATTTATAATTCCCCATACGGAGGAAGCCACTTATAGTTTTCGTTTTCCTTTCTGGTTGAGCAGGATAGTGTGTTTTGGGCTGATACTGCTTTTAATGTTTTTATTTTATTTAATCTATGGTGTAGTAAGCCTGCAGGGAGAAGTTTCGGAAAATAACCTTCTGAGGAAAGAAAAAAGGCTGTTAAGCGAGAGAGAAAATACTATAGCCGAAGAAACGGAAAATATCCTGGAACAAATAGAACAGCTCGAGGAATTTACTTCTATTGCCATGGAGAAAGTTGAAGGAGAAATGGACCAAGAAACTGAATTTGTTCAAATGCAGAGGGAAGAAGAAAGCGATGAAATAGATTTATACCAACAGGACCGGGCTTTAGCAAGCAGAGGCGATTACCAGGTTCTTGAAAGGGCTCAGCGGAACCTGCAGGACATAAAAGTAATGCTGCCGGAAAAAGGAGAGACCATAGAAGAATTAAAAAAAGATGCGGAAGAACACCAGGACCGCATGAAAGCCAAACCTGATGGCTGGCCTACCTGGGGAAGAATATCTTCCGGGTTCGGCAAAAGACGTGACCCGGTAAGCCATAACTGGAGGATGCACGAAGGGATAGATATTTCCAATTCCGCCAACACCCCGATAAGCGCTACGGCGTACGGCACTGTTTCTTATGCCGGCTACCGGGGGGGATTTGGCAACCTGGTAATTATTGACCACGGCTACGGTTATGAAACTTATTACGCCCATTTAAACAGGATCGATGTCTCTGAAGGTGAAAGCGTATCCAGGGGACAAAGAATTGGCCTTATGGGAAGCACCGGGCGTTCCATGGGGGATCACCTGCATTATGAAGTAAGGGTAAACGGTAATCCCCGTGACCCGGCACCTTACCTGTAAAATCAGGTTAAACTGGTATCCAGGCTAGTTGAACTAAACCCGGCTGCGGGTAAAATCAAGATTTCCCTGGTGGTGCCGGTTTGACTCCGTTAATTTAAAAAAGTTAAAATAAAAAGTAACTAAAAAGGGTTACTCCAGGAAGGGGCCCTTTTTAATATATTCAACAGTAAAAATATGGCAAAAGAGGGGAAAGGACTATGTCTCATTCTGAAAGTAAAACCGATAGGCAGGGCAGGTACGTACAGTCTTTGGAAAGAGCGTTTGATATCCTGGAGGTTATGGCCAAAGAGGGACGCCCTATATCTATTTCTTATTTGTCGGAGAAAGTAAATCTAAAAGTAAGTACCGTACACCGTCTTCTGGCTACCATGGTTTCCCGGGGTTTTGTTCGGCAGAATGAAGAAGACAACAAGTATAGACTGGGTTTGAAGCTGTGGGAGATCGGTAATGCAGTTCTTCCGCCCGATGTTCGCTTTACAGCCAAGCCTTACCTGGAAGAACTTGTTAGCAGGTGCGAAGAGACAGTAAACCTGGCTGTGCTGGATGGGCATGAAGTGGTTTATATAGACCAGGTAGAGCCGGAAAGAAGGATAGTGGTAAAAATGTTTGCCCAGGCCGGCAGCAGGGGGCCGGCTTATGCTACCGCTTCGGGCAAGGTTCTTTTGGCGTACCTGCCGGAGGAAAAACAGGAAGAAGTAATAAATAAAGTGGTGTTTGAAAAATTTACTACAGATACTATTACCAATGCGGAAGACTTGAAGCAGGAACTGAATCGGATAAGAAGCGAAGGTTACGCCCTTGACTGGGGTGAACTGGAGGAGCATATCCGTTGTGCAGCTGTTCCTGTATTTAACCACGAGAAAAAAGCTGTAGCGGCGATAAGTGTTTCCGGGGTAGCGGCAAGGATGAGCAATGCTTATGTGCACAATCATTTGCTGCCGGATATTAAAGATGTAGGGCAGAAAATATCCCAACAACTTGGTTACGTGGAAGGGTAATTCTTAAAAGGAGGGAGTAGTCCTGGAGGAAGGTAGAAATAAGGTTTCACTGGTCAAGTATGATAACGGGCGGGATAACGTCAAAAAAGCGTTAGAGCTGTGTGGTGGGCTTGATTTAATTAAACGGATGCGTTCTTCGGATCGGGTGCTGATAAAGCCTAACCTGGTAATGTGGGACGAGGTTTTCGCATTTCCCAAGTACGGTGTATTGACTACCTCCGTAGTGGTGGAGGAAGTAGTTAAAGTGCTTAAAGAAGCAGGCGTTCAGCATATAACTATCGGGGAGGCGTCTGCAGAGAGCGGGGAAATGGGATCCGGCACCTGGAAGGCTTACGAAGGGCTGGGCTACCGGCGGCTGCAGGATAAATACAATGTAATACTGCGGGATTTTAACGAAGGTCCTTTTGTTAAAGAAGAGCTGGGGCCTTTTAACCTGCGCATAGCAGAGGAAGCACTGGAAAGTGATTATACGATTAATCTCCCGGTATTAAAAACGCACAATTCTACTAAAGTATCACTGGGTTTTAAAAACCTTAAAGGGTGCCTGCACCAGGCGGCCAAAAAACACTGCCACCACGTGGAAACCCCCCTGGATAGATTTATTTCATTTATTGGCGAAAGGTTGTATTCGGACATTACCTTGATTGATGGTATTTATACGCTGGAAAGGGGACCCGCGGTGAACGGCACGGCTCACCGGTCGGATATACTGGTGGCCTCCTGCGATATGTATTCAGCGGATGCGGCAGGAAGTATGCTGATGGGTTTTAAACCGGAAGAAATAGGTCATTTGCGGGATTACGCAGAAAGAAAAGGCATTTCCCTGGAGGAAAACCCGGAAGTGACAGGAGAATCCCTGGAAGAATTTAAAATGAGCCTCAAGTGGGACTGGGGATGGAAGGAAGACAATTCTGGTCCCTCGGCTTTTGAAAAGATGGGAATTACGGGGGTTAACTACCCCAAATATGACCATACTATCTGTTCAGGATGTTCTTTCCTGAACAACCTGGTGTTGATTTTACTGATAGGGGCTTATGATGGCACCCCGTTTCCCAATATAGAATTTTTAAGCGGCAAGAAAATGAAGTCCCAGGGGGGCTATGATAAAACTTTTCTTTTTGGAAATTGTATGGTCAAGGTCAATAAAGACAATTCCTTAATTAAAGAGGCAGTGCCTATAAAAGGCTGCCCGCCGGGAGAAAAAGAAATTGTAGAGGTCTTGAACAACCACGGTATACCAGTGAATATAGAAACGTACCGGCAGTACCGGCAATCCCTGGCGGAACGTTACCGGGGCAGGGAAGAATTTGACGAGGATATGTTTTACGTAGAATAAAACTATTTATTTTTCCCGCCTGAATCATTTTTTCTAAACACCACAGTTGAATTTTAAAAGAGGAGGCCTGTCCTCCTCTTTTTATTATGGTTAGAGTGGGGAAGTAGTGTTAAAATTATAAAAAGGAACGCCAAGTATTAACTGGTTTCCGGTTAGAATTACAGGGGAGTCGGGGTATGGCAAATACATCCGGTATAAATGAAAAAGAAAAAAATCTAGTGGTGCTGCTGAAGTTGTTTGCTGTTTTCTTTAAAATAGGAAGCCTTACCGTAGGCGGCGGTTACGTAATGCTACCTTTAATTGAAAATGAGCTGGTGGAGAAAAAAAAGTGGTTTAAAAAAGAAAGCTTTGTAGATGTGCTGGCCCTGTCGCAGACAGTGCCGGGGGCACTTGCGGTTAATACGGCCTTCCAGGCCGGATACAGGCTTTATGGTTTAAAGGGTGGATTTATTGCAATTGCCGGGGCCATACTTCCCTCATTCTTGATAATTCTGGCTGTTGTGGCTTTCCTTACAGGATATAGAGATTATCCCGGAGTAACTACTTTTTTTGACGGGGCCCTGCCTGCTGTGGCGGCCCTGGTTGCTGCAGCAGCCTGGAAGTTGGGCAAAAACGTAATAAGGGAAGCTAAAGGGCTGGTGCTTTTTATGGTCCTTTTGCTTGCGGGATACTTCTGGTCCTTGCACCCGTTTGCAATTATTGGGTTGGGAGCGTTGCTGGGGCTGTTTTTATTTAGAGAACAGCCCCGGGATGAGGGAGAAAACCGGGAGGTGGAGAAAGGGCCATGATGGTATTCTGGGAAATATATTATTCCTTTTTTAAAATTGGCCTGGTTAGCTTTGGTGGCGGTTACGCCATGATTCCTTTAATGAAAATGGAATTTATTGATCAGCAAAGCTGGCTTAATTCTCAAGAGTTTTTTGATATAATGGCGGTTTCGGAGATTACTCCCGGCCCGGTCTCCATAAATATTGCTACTTTTACCGGGTTTAAAGTAGGAGGTTTTTGGGGTGCTGTTTTGGCTACCCTGGGTGTGGTTTCCCCTTCTATAATTATTCTGCTGTTGGTCTATTTTTTTTCCAGGAAGCTGTCTTTTAAAAAAAATCCTCTGCTGGATCGCTGGGGTAAGGCACTTTTGCAGGGAATCCGGCCTGCCGCCATAACTCTCGTAGCCCTGGCGGCGCTGTACCTGGGAGAAGGTACTGTAACCGACCTGCCGGGAGTAATAGTATTTGCAGCAAGCCTGGCCCTGGCGCTGGCCACGCGCTTGAATCCTGTATTAATAATTGTATTGGCCGGAACAGGTTCCCTGGTGGTAGAAACTTTTTACCAGTAATAAAGCTCAAAAAGTTAGGCTCTAATGAACAGCTCCCCTCCTTTATCCTGTCGATAAAAGAGGGGAGCCAAAAAGGGGGTTAATGGTAAAGAAAGTTAACTGGAGAAGTTTACTTGATCTCTATTTCCCTGGGTTTTGCTTCTTCTGCTTTTGGCAGTCTGACGGTCAGTATTCCGTCTTCATAGTTTGCTTCGGCGTTGTTGGAATCTACACTTGTTGGGAGAGCTACTGCCCGGTTGAAATTGCCCCTTATTCTTTCTTTCAGGTGGTAATTCTTTTCCTGCACATCTTTTTTCTCGGTTACTTCTCCGGATATTACCAGGTTGTTGTCGGTAATGGATATTTTTATGTCTTCTTTGTTTATACCGGGCAGTTCTGCGGATACTACAAATTCGTTGTTGTTTTCTTCAATATCCAGCGCCGGTTTCCAGCTGAAGGTATCTCCATCATCAAATGCCCTGAAAGTATCACCCAGGAGCCTATCCATCTCATTTCTTAAATCCAGCAGGTCGGAAAACGGCCTTCTCCTCATTATATTTGCCATACTAACACCTCCTTTGTATTTTGCTTTTTATTATTAGTTAAATTTAATAGCACGGCAATTTACTGGTTATATATCAGGGGCTACATTTTTTATTTTTTCCAGCAGTTCCTGGTCGCTTTCGCCGTTATTGAAGGCAGGCGATAAGGTAGATAATATATGGAATATTATTTTTATGCCTGACAGGTTTACTTCTTTTTCTTTTTGCAGGTAGTAAATCAGCTTTATTTTTTCCACATCTTGACCGGAAAAAAGCCTGGTTTTGCCTTCTGTTCGGTAAGGACGGATCAGCCTGGCTTCTTCGTAATTGCGCAACACTCTAGGGCTTATACCGGTGAGGTGTGAAGCAACACTTATACTGTATAGAGGTTCTTGATTGTGTTTTTCCATCTGCCTCACCTCCTGGCTCCAACTATAGTATAAAATATCTCAATTTAGATGTCAATAATATAACATTAATATGTTAATATTTATTTCATAAAACAGGTATATTGTTTGGAAAAGGCAGAAGAGCTGCTGGAAGCAGTAGTTATTCAGGTGCTGTGGCTTTGGGGCAAGGCCGCTGGATTATGATCAGCAGGTGGAAATCGGAAATCAGAAGTCAGAAGTCAGAAGTCAGAAGTAAAAGAGGTGAAAAGAAAAAACTCCCCTTATGGGTAGTTGGAGCTGGTGTCAAGTTACCATTAACCACATAGAGCCTGAGTAGTTACTAAGAAACAATGTGATGTTGCAAAACCATAGACAATGGTAGCCAGAGCTCCCGGCTATTTTTCTTTCTGCCCCGCGGGGTTTATATATTCCTGGATACTTTTAACCTGTAGTCCTTCTTTCTGCATGGTTTTTATTCCCAGCGACGCTGCTTTGGCGGCGCGCATGGTGGTTATAACAGGGACGTTTTGGGCTACGGCGGTCTGGCGCATGCGAGCTTCGTCGCTGCGAGAGTCGGCCCCCTGTGGAGTGTTAATAATAAGTGCTACCCGGTTTTTTTCGATGTGTTCCAGGATATTGGGAGAACCTTCCTGGAGTTTGAAAACTTCTTCTACTTCAAATCCCTGGCTACGCAGTACTGAAGCAGTTCCCCGGGTGGATATTATATTAAATCCAAGGTTTAACAGTTCCCTGGCAAGTTCAATAACTTCGCCTTTATCACGGTCTGCAACAGTAATAAAAATGTTGCCCTCTAGCGGAAGTGGCGTTCCCGCAGCCAGCTGCGATTTGGCAAAGGCCATCCCAAAATCCGGGTCCAAACCCATTACTTCCCCGGTAGAGCGCATTTCCGGCCCCAGGATTATATCCACCCCGGGAAAGCGGGTGAAAGGTAGTACCGCTTCTTTTACCGAGATATGGGAGGGGGTAATTTCTTCCAAGAGGCCCAGGTCTTTTAGCTTCTGGCCGGCCATGACTTTGGCTGCCGCCTTGGCCAGGGAGGTGCCGATAGCCTTGCTTACAAACGGTACCGTCCGTGAAGCACGCGGGTTGGCTTCTATAAGGTAAACCGTATCGTCTTTTACTGCAAACTGGATGTTGCAGAGGCCTACTACGTTTAGTTCACGAGCCAGAAGCTGCGTTTGTCGTCTAACTTCTTTTAGCTTTTCCTCCGACAGGCTGAAGGGAGGAAGCACGCAGCTACTGTCCCCGGAGTGCACCCCGGCGTGTTCCACGTGTTCCATCAGGCCCCCTATAAAAACATCTTCGCCGTCGCTTATAGCATCCACATCCAGTTCCACTGCACCTTCCAGGAATTTGTCAATAAGTAGCGGGTTTTGCGGGGATATTTCTTTTTGTTCTTCCAGGTATTTTTCCAGCTTTTCCGGGGTATAGACAATTTGCATGGACTGCCCTCCCAGCACGTAAGAGGGACGTACCAGCACCGGCAGGCCCAGCTCTATAGCTTTTTGCATGGCTTCTTCCGCGGAAGAAGCAGTAGTGTAAGGTGGTTCCAGCAGGTCAAGCTTTTCCACTATTTCCGCGAATTCCCGCCGGTTTTCGGCGCGGTCTATATCAGCGGGAGAAGTGCCCCATATATTAACGTTTTTTTCCATAAGGGGCAGGGCCAGCTTGAGCGGGGTTTGGCCACCGAACTGTAGTATGATGCCTTCCGGTTCTTCTTCCTGGTAAATATGCATGACTTCTTCCAGGGTCAGGGGCTCAAAGTAAAGCCGGTCGGAGATGTCGTAGTCAGTGCTTACTGTTTCCGGGTTGCAGTTTACCATTATTACTTCGTAACCTTCTTCCCGCAAGGCAAAAGCAGCCTGTACGCAGCAGTAATCAAATTCTACACCCTGCCCGATGCGGTTGGGCCCGCTTCCCAGGATCATCACCCGTGGCCCCGAGGAAGGCGGAATTTCATTTTGTTTTTCGTAGGTGGAGTAAAAATAAGGGGTATGTGCTTCGAATTCCCCGGCGCAGGTATCTACACAGCGGTAAGTGGGTTTCAGGTCATTTTCCATTCTTTTTCTTCGTATATCTTCTTCGCCGGTTTCCAGCAGCCAGGCCAGGTAGTGGTCGGAAAAGCCCATTTCTTTAGCTTTGGCCAGTTCTGTTTCTTCTAATGCATGCAGGCCAGTTTCTATTATTCTTTTTTCATTTGTAATAATATCCTGCAGCTGGTCTAAAAACCATGGATTTATGCCGGTAAGTTCGTATATTTCAGCGGTGGTAATTTCCCGGCGCATTGCTTCAGCTATATAAAATATTCTTTCCGCCAGCGGAGTTTTTATTTTTTTCTTTAGCTCCGCGGCGCTTAATTCGGGCTGGTGAGGCATTTTTAAACCGAAGTTTCCCTGCTCCAGGGAGCGGATGGCTTTCTGCATGGCTTCTTTAAAGGTCCTGCCCAGGCTCATTATTTCCCCTACTGATTTCATCTGGGTGGTAAGGGTGGGGTCGGCTTCTGGAAATTTGGAAAAATCCCACCGGGGGATTTTTACCACGCAATAATCCAGGGAGGGTTCAAAAGAAGCCGGGGTTTGCCTGGTAATGTCGTTGGGTATTTCATCCAGGGTATACCCAACGGCCAGTTTGGCGGCAATTTTGGCGATGGGATAGCCCGTGGCCTTGGAAGCCAAAGCAGAGGATCTGGAAACGCGCGGATTCATTTCTATGACCACTATGCGGTCACTGCGGGGATCAAAAGCAAACTGGAGGTTGCATCCTCCAGTGGTAACCCCGATTTTTCTTAACGCGGCCAGTGCAGCGTTTCTTATAACCTGGTATTCCCGGTCGGTTAGCGTTTGAATGGGTGCTACGGTTATGCTTTCCCCGGTGTGCACACCCATGGGATCAAAATTTTCAATGGAGCAAACCACGACAGTGTTGTCCTTGTAGTCCCTCATTACTTCCAGTTCAATTTCTTTCCATCCCAGGACACCTTCTTCTACCAGCACCTGCGAAAGGGGGCTGATGTGTAGCCCGTAGGCTACTTTTTCGCGCAGTTCGTTTTCGTTGTAGGCTATGCCGCCGCCGGAGCCTCCCAGGGTAAAGGAAGGCCTTATTACCAGTGGATAACCGATCCTTTCCGCCAGCTCCAGGGCTTCGCCGATACTGTTGATGTATACGCTTTCTACAGTTTCCAGCCCTGCTTCATCCATGGCGGTTTTAAAGAGATCTCTTTCTTCAGCGGTTTTAATAATTTGACTGCTGGAACCTGTCATCTCGACACCGTGTTTACGGAGTATACCGCTGTCTTCCAGCTCTACGGCCAGGTTTAAAGCGGTCTGCCCTCCCAGGGTTGGCAGCAGGGCCTGCGGCTTTTCTTTTTCTATAACTTTCTCTACTGCTTCTGCCGTTAACGGTTCGATATAGGTGCGGTAAGCCATATCCGGGTCGGTCATGATGGTAGCCGGGTTGCTGTTTATAAGCACCACCTCGTAACCTTCTTCCCTCAGGGCCCGGCAGGCCTGGGTTCCCGAATAGTCGAATTCGCATGCCTGCCCGATAACAATAGGGCCGGAGCCGATTATAAGTATTTTCTGCAGGTCTTCTCTTTTGGGCATATTATCCTGTCCTTTTTAAGTGTTTTTTTATGAATGTTCGCATTATAAAAACAATATTCATTAAAGCCCGAGAAGTTAATATTTTTATATAAACTATATATAAAACGGTTAAAATAAATTCCGGTAAAATTCGTTAAACAGTTCAGAGCCATCATGCGTCCCCGGGGATGCTTCCGGGTGAAACTGGACAGAGAAGAACCCCCAGTCGGGGTTTTCTATACCTTCTATAGTCTGGTCAAAAAGGCTGGTATGGGTAATTTCTGTACCCCGGGGCAGTGGGTCATCTTTGCTCAGGCAGAAGCCGTGGTTCTGCGTAGTAATATAAACTTTGCCGGATTTTAAATTTTTAACCGGGTGGTTTACTCCCCGGTGACCGAAAGTTAGCTTAAAAGATTCCATGCCCAGGGTGCGCCCCAGTAGTTGATGTCCCAGGCAAATGCCCATAACCGGTCTCCAGCCCAGCAGGCTTTTTACGACGGGAACCAGGTAATCCAGTGCTGACGGGTCACCCGGCCCGTTGGAAAACAAAATGCCGTCAGGTTCCAGGGCTTTAATGTCTTCCACTGGCGTGTCCGCCGGGACTACGGTGGCTCGGCATCCCCGGCTGGCCAGGGAGCGCAGGATACTAAATTTTATACCTAAATCCACCACTACAACGTGCGGGGCAGAGGCGGAGGGAGCTTCATTTAAGGGAGCGGGTTTTTGGTTGTGGTGGTCCCAGGTATAAAATGAAGAAGTGGATACGTATTTTACCAGGTTCATTCCTTCGGTGGCCGGGGTAGAATGTAGTTCTTTTAGCAGCGCTTGAGGATTATGGTTTATGGTGGATATAACACCCTTCATGGTTCCCTGCCGGCGCAGGTGCAGGGTTAAGGTTCTGGTATCTATACCTTCTACCCCTATAACTCCGTCTCTTTCCAGGAAAGTGGCCAGCGACTCGGTGGAACGCCGGTTGTGAGGGCTGGTACAGCTTTCTTTGACCAGTACAGCAAAAGGACGTGGTTTTTCGGATTCGCTGTCGCCGGGGCAGATGCCGTAGTTACCAATAAGTGGATAGGTAAAAGTTAATATCTGGCCGTAATAAGAAGGGTCGGTTATCGTTTCTTGATAACCGGACATCGCCGTGCTGAAGACTACTTCCCCAAATACTTCTCCTTTGCCGGCAAAAACCTGGCCGGTCATGGTAAATCCGTCTTCCAGTACCAGGAGTGCTTTCAAGGTTAAACTCACTTTCCCTTTTAAGATTTTTGGGCTATTACAACCCTTCCGTTTTCTTATTATACTTTATTTGTGTTAAAAAACAAGGGGAAAAGTATTTCATTATGGTAAAATTTATTGCAGGTTTAATTGACAAAGTAAATGCAACCCTGCCGGTAATGAGATTATATAGTTGGCGCCGGCATTCAAAGAGATGGTGATCATAGTGGTTTACTCTGACAAAGTTGCATTTACTTTGTCCATTAACCTTAGAATAAAACCTTTTGGGAAAGTAGCTGATAGGTACAATTGGGATTGGATTTGTGATATTTATAGCCCGGTCTCGTTATCAGGGCAGAATTGGAAATTCACCTTTGGTGAAAACTACTTTTTACGGACATCAGTTAAACTGGGGACGTATAATGATGGCTATTGGAAAGGCGCAAACTGGGCTGAACTGTAATATTATTGATGTCTCTGTAAATGGATTTAAGGTGGTTGAAGATGGTGAACCAGCATTGAGTTCAGAGGACTTTAGAAAAGCAGAGCAGTCCCTCGTAAATAAAAATATTGATTTATTAATTGATTTTAAACAAGGTGATGAGAAAATAACTATATGGACATGTGACTATTCTATTGATTATATAAAAATAAATGCTAACTATATTACTTGATAATCAGGAGAAAATAAATGAAAGTTTTATTAATATGGCCACCATTACCTGAATATTGTGTTTTAACACAAGAATTTAGCTGTTGCGAGCCATTAGGACTTGAATATATTGCTGCGTCAGTTATAGATAAATATGATATTGAAATACTGGATATGCGTTTTGACGAGAATTTATTAAATATATTAGAACAAAAAAATCCTGATATAGTAGGATTGTCAATTCCATATACTACGACTGTAAATGTTTGTAATAGTTTATTGAAAACAATAAAAGAATACTGCCCCAATATAAAAGTTATTATCGGAGGGCATCATCCTACGGTTGGACTAAAGCATATATATAGAATATGTTGATTATGAAATAATTGGAGAAGGGGTGGAGCCCTTTCGGAAATTGCTTGAAGCAATAGACGAAAAAGAGGGTCTTGAGGATATATGTGGTTTAGCAGTAAAAACTTCAGGGAAATTTGTATACAACAGGAGTTATGAGTTGCAAACTTTAGATAATTATCCTCAGCCAGCAAGAAATCTTACTGCAAAACATAGGATGAATTACTTTCATGCACATTATAAGCCTGTAGCTTTAATGAGGTTTTCTTATGGATGCCCATATAATTGTTCATTTTGCGTACTTTGGAAGCTATGTAAACGAAAGTATATTTCCAGAAAAAATGAACTTATTGTTAAAGAACTTTCAGAACTGGATAATAGGAATGTTTATGTTGTTGATGATGAGGCGTTTATAAATATTGAAAAAATGAAGGACTTGGCTGATAAAATTAGAGAAAACAACATAAATAAGAAATATCATATGTATGTAAGATCTGATACAGTCGCAAATAATCCAGCATTATTTGAAAAATGGGCGTGTATTGGGTTGGATTCAGTTATGATTGGGCTTGAATCAATATTCGAAGATGATTTAAACCAATATAACAAGAGTATTAGTTCTAAAGCTCAAGATTGAGATGCACTTCTTACCCGATGTTTACGTGCCCTGCGAAGTCTGCGCCGGTAGGCGCTATAACCGGGAGACTCTGGAGGTGCGCTTTAAAGGGCTCAATATTGCCGAGGTGCTTGATCTAACGGTAGAGGAAGCCCTGGAGTTATTTAGCTCCTTCCCCAAGGTGAAGCGGCGCCTGCAGTGTCTTTACGACGTGGGCCTGGGTTATATCCGTCTGGGACAGCCGGCCACTACCCTTTCCGGCGGGGAGGCCCAGCG
>PWGO01000068.1 GCA_003554525.1 Syntrophomonadaceae bacterium
AGGCGCGGGAAATTTTATATGCCAGAGTTAGAGAAGGGGTATACCTGTTTTTTTCAATATGTCCGATAGTTTCACGACGCACATCAACCATTTTTGCCAGCTGCTCCTGTGTTAAGTCATATCTGGCTCTCAATTCTTTTATCCGGGAACTTAAATGAATATTTTGCATGTGAATCACCCTACCTCTCATAGAACTGCAGTGAGAATGAAAATGTAAGTATTGCAGCGACAAAAGTAATAGCGACTGCCAGAGCTGTCGCTTCCAGCGTTTCTAACGAGGTGATCAAAATAATAGTGATAACAAGACCCATCATAATATTATAAAGATATATCTAATAATTATAAATATATAACATTATGAGTGAAATGTCAAGCTTTTATGAGAGCATAAAAGGATTAGTTTTACTTGACAGTAACATTTATACGGGTTAAATGTTTTTTTCTGCTCTGGGAAAAAGAAATTAGCTCCCACATTTTAAGACATTCATTTGGCTCAAACCTACTGGAGAAGGGAGCTTCGGTGGTAAGTATCTAGAAACTTTTAGGCCATGCTAGCCTGGTGCAGTCACCTCGAGGTATCTGCACCAGGACATGAAAACCTTAGTTAACAAGATACCCGAAATCATTAACGAAAGCCAAAATATTTAAGAAAATTTAATAATTAGGAAGGGAATACGCCCCCCTTTGTAGTATATTTATTGTGTGCAATCATTCGGATTACAATTTTTGTATTATCAGCATTTACATCAAAAGGAAGGAGTGCGTTTCAATTGCGCAGGCTTAAAGGGATAACAGCACTGGGAATTATTGGTATATTGCTTGTTTTACCATCGGCGGCGGCTGCTACTGCTACATATGAAGTGAACTCTGGGGACACCCTTTGGGGGATAGCCAGAAACTATAATATAAGCGTGGATGAGCTTACGCATGCCAACGGCCTTTCATCGGACATTATACACCCTGGTCAGGTTTTGAAAGTGCCTGGCTCTTCTCCTGAATCTCAAGATAAGGGGGAGCCGACCCAAGGGGAAGGAAATCCTTCCCCTTGGGAAACTGCTGATCATGGAGAGTATTTAGACTGGTCCGAGGTCAAAAACATTTATAATGTAGGCGACACAGCCACGGTTACAGACTTATCTTCGGGGTTGTCCTTTACTGTGCAGCGCAATGGCGGGAGCGTCCATGCCGACAGTGAACCCCTTACCGCTGAAGATACTGCTGTTATGAATCAAATTTACGGAGGATCATGGAGCTGGGAAAGTAAGCCTATTATAGTGAGTATTAATGAACAAGATATAGCCGCCGCCATGAACGGTATGCCCCATGGAAGGCAAAATATCCGCGACAACAATTTTTCCGGCCACTTTTGTATTCACTTTAAAGACAGCAGGAACCATAGTACCAACAGGATTAACCCGCACCATCAGGACTCAGTCAAAAAGGCTGCAGGAATAAATTAATATGACTATCAGTATGCCCGGCTAAGTCTGGGGCGTCTTTGCGTTCTTCTTCCCGTCACGTTACCCTTCAAAGCTTTTCCGGGCATCACCGCTCAATCCTACCCCGCACGGGAGCCGGATCTGTGTCTGCCTGCTCCACTGCCTAAGTGCCATGGATGGAAAAAACACCTGGCAGTCCCTAATGATGATGGCTCATTTACCTTTGTTGGTCAAAGCACTGGACCTTCTGGTGCATGTAATCCTTCCAGTTTACCCCACATTTTTAATAAAGAATCTTTTGCAATCTATGAAGTTAGTCCCTTTTACTTTCCAGATATTCAGAGGCGCCATAATACACTTCATCTTCAGGCTCATTCCCCAGCAGCACCCAATCCAGGTCGTGTATAATTCGGTGGGCTTCAACCCATAATTCTCGGGCTTCCTTCCTGGTGTCCTTGTCTCCCGGGTAAACTTCTGCAAGCTCAACCTCAAAAATTTCAATTACTCTGCCAAGGTCGTCCCTTAATAGCTCTGGGGCAACATGCTCTTTAAGCTTCTTTAACTCTGGCAGTTTATTGTCTACCATTTTTTCATATTCTTCCCTTCCAGGAGTTCTTTCCCAGCAAACTGCCTGGTTAAGCGCCTGGTGGGTGTCTTCAACAGGCTGCAAGCCTATCTCTGCAATGTCAAGTTCTTTCCCGGCTTCTTCCCTGTCAATTGCTGGAGGTTCTTCCTGGCAGCCTATCTGGAAAAAGGCAAGGGGGATTATTACTAAACTAAAAAGTAATACTTTAAGCATGGCTTTTTACACCTCATTTATAATTCCTTCTCTTCAATTTTATCAAATAGGTCAAGAGCTATAAACGAAAAATTACCCCTGGCCTTCGGGCTTTTTTTATTGAATCAACTGTAGGGGAAAAAAACTGTAGGAAAAAGGGAGGTTTTGACAGTTGACGGTGCCGGGCTTATACTGAAGTCGGGAGGTGTAAGGTAGGGATGCTAAAACCTTTTACAGCAAACTACCCTTGGCGGGAAATGATTTGGTCTCCCTGGGGGAGCTGCAGGTGCCTCCAGGTTTTAGCAGCAGGAGCCAGGAATGAATAAAACTACTTTAGGAATGGCAGTTGTGGCATTTATTTTAGCTTTAACAGCTTTTTTTCAGGGAGGGTTCCCCCTGGTGGGCCAGGGCTTTCTTGTGGGTGGGCAAGCGCTCCTGGGGTTTTTCCCCCTTCTGGTTATCGCCTTTACAGTGGCTGGTTTAGTTTCCATATTAATACCCAGAGAAATGGTGTCCAGGTGGCTGGGGGAAGAGTCCGGGTGGAAAGGCCTGATCATCGGGCCCGCTATAGGGGCGCTGGTTCAGGGAGGCCCCTTTGCTTTTTTCCCCCTCTTTGACGCTGTTTTCCGCGACAGCATAACTACCGGGACTGCCGTTGCCATGATTACAGCCTGGGGGATGATCAATGTCGGGCATCTTCCCTATGAGTTCGCCTTTTTAGGCCCCCGTTTTGTAGCCCTCAAGTACAGCGTCTACATACTGCTCCCGTCCCTCTCCGGTTTTCTGGCGAATCTTCTTTTCGGCGGTTAGATGTGGGCAGATAGAAGCGGGCGCATCTTATGATTAGAAGAAGAAGCTTAGGCTTCACAATATAATTCTTCATGGTCGATTCCCTTATAAAACTGCCATCCATTGGATTCCATATGTTCGCATACTTCTAAAAGCTCATTACTCGCTATATGATAAATTCCTTCATAATCGATAAAGAGGTCAAAACCATTCTTATGTTTATAAAGAGTGCAAATTACAAGTTTTTCTTGTTCC
>PWGO01000057.1 GCA_003554525.1 Syntrophomonadaceae bacterium
CAGCAAGAAGCCCGAGAGCTTCTGGGAAGTTAGGTTGACAGTTCTTTTTCAGTGATGGTAAGTTCAACCAGGCGAGGGTTGGCAAAACCAGCTTTCTCAGCTTTTTTGAGGAGCTGGTTTATTTTTTCTAGACTATCCTTACCATAAACGCTGGCCTTATTTATACCTACACACTGAAGTTTTTGAGCATCTTCTTTAATATAACCGTCCTTACATTTCAGGGCATACAGTTTTATCAAATTAGATAACCTCCCTTTATAAAATATATTATTTAGTATTAAAGCCTGTTGCTGCCGATGTTTACTGATTCTTTGCCAGTGCTTCAAATATTTTTAGTCCTTTTTCCGGCTGGAGATTTTGCTCTGCAACCCATTCCTCTAATTTATCCATGGCTTTTCCGGAATTTATAAGGTCCCGGGATAAATTGACGCCCTCTTTGATTGTTTCTGCGGCCTTCATAAGGTATAGAACCAGGGCGGCGTTTAAACAGGCTATATCCTGCCTTGCCCCATTTTCTTCCCCCTTTAACAATCTAACCAGTCTTTCTGCTTCAATCTTTCTGTCCCCACAGGGTCTCAGATCTTTCTCCCCGGCCCTTTTGAGCCCCATGTCTTCAGGCAGAAAGGAGTAGTAGTTAATATCCCCGTTTTCCTTTAGTTCTGCCACAAGGGTTTCCCCCAGGGTGGAGGCCTCATCCATACCCCTCTCATTCAGATCCTTTATCTTTGGAACCCTCACCTCCTGCCCCTTCTTACAGTTGTCCGCTAATTCTGGTGCCAGTCCGTGTACTACCAGGGCCTTTTTATATCCTATTTCACCCATAACCCGGGGCACGGACTGGAGCATCTCCCTGGAATATACGCCCCTTACGCCGTGCCGGGGCAAAGCCGGATTGGCCAAAGAAGCAGCGGTGTTTAGAATTGTCCCGAAGGAAATTTGAGACAAAATTCTTCCCAGGCCCCCTGGATGAATTTTTTGGCTTGTCCCGTTAAATATACCTATGCCTGCTTTTTCAACACTTTTTTTGACAACTTCCGGGTTGCAGTCTACATCTACCCCCAGTTCCTCCAGGATATCTACGGTTCCACAGGGGGAGGTTATGGCTCTGGCTCCGTGCTTGGCCATGGTAATGCCGCCGGCAGCGGCAATAATGGAGGCGGCAGTGCTTATGTTGAAGGTTTTGACGGAATCCATGCCAGTTCCGCAGTTGTCAACGGGGGGATTGCCGGTTTCAAGTGTTATTTTTACCGTGTCCAGTTCATAGATTGCTTCCCAACTGCCGGCAATTTCTTCTATCGTTTCTCCTTTGGCGGCCAGGGCTGCCAGCAGGGCCCCCTGTTGCATATCCGGCTGCTCATTGGCCAGCATTTGATAAAACAAGTCCCTGATTTCTTCCCGGTTCATGTTTTCTTTATTTATCAGCCTCGTAACAGCGGTACCAAAATTTTTTACATTTGTATTTTCAGTGGACAATTGAAATCCCTCCTTAAACCAGGTTAATGTTAGTGTTAATAGAGCACCGTTACAGATAATTCAGTCATATTTTCCACCATGTGGAGCCCTTTTTCTATTTCATCTAAACCTATGGTCCGGCCCAACATATCTTTTACTTTAATGGTTCCCGAAGCCAAAAGCTCCAGGGCGGTTTTGTTGTGGTTGATGGAACAGCCGTACCCCCCTGAGACATAGATTTCTTTATAGTGGATTAGATTAATATCTATTTGAGTCGAGTTATCTGCGGGGGTTATCCCACTAAAGTAGCCCAAACTTCCTCTTTTGGCCGCCATTTGCAGCCCGGAGTTAAAGGCCTCAGGGTCGGGGCAGCAGGGGATTACTACATCGGCTCCTTTATGCTTAGTGATTTTCATTACATCTCCTAAGGCATCAGTTTTTAAGGGGTTAATATAGTAGTCAAATTCTTTGGCCTCTTTAGCCCCCAAAAATCTTTTTTCCTCCGGCTCTATAAGTATTATTTTCTCTGCTCCCTTTGTCCTGGCTAGTTTTGCGTTTAATATGCCCAGCCTGCCGCCTCCGAAGATAAGGACCGTATTCCCCGGTTCTATTTGCAGAGACTCTTGCATGTTGATGCAGCAGGCCAGGGGCTCTGTCATGGAGGCCTCTTTAAAGGAAAGGTGGGGGGGAATCTTATTTAGCACGCCATTTTCAACCCCCCTGGCAGGAACCAGGAGGTACTGGGCAAACCCTCCGTTATAGTTAAACCCCATGATTCTAAGATGGTTGCACAGGTTGTCCCGACCCTGCAGGCAATAGTCACACTCTCCGCAGGTTATCCCCGGGGAAACCTGAAGCCTATCCCCTGTTTTTATTTTCTCTAATTCCTTTGATTTACTTAATCCATCTAAACCATATGTTCCATTTTTCGTTTTTTCTGCTTTTTCCGCTTTTTCTTTTTTCCCCACTGTTTCCACCCTGGCTACAGTGCCGGTTATTTCATGCCCCAGTATCCTGGGCATTTTTAAATCCCGCTGACCCCGGGTAAAACATTTCATATCCGTCCTGCATATGCCGCAGGCTTTTAACTCTAACAGTACCTCGCCCTCCCGGCATTCCGGTGTTTCAATCTCTTTAACTTTGATGTTTTTAAGACTTTCCAGTACGGCAGCTTTCAAGCTTTCACCTTCCTTCTGTGGTAAAATTCTAATAAAAAAAGCCCACGCTTATAATAGCGTGGACTTTCCATCATCCATTCGCATCTAAACCGCCCTGTGCACGAAGGCAGTTCAAAATATCTGTTCCAGGCAGGTCTCCTGACTCAGGATCATTACCAAAATACTACCTTCCCCCTCGCGGAGTGGATAAAGTACTGGTTCACCATTACAGTGGCGGGCCCGTTAAGGATTTTCACCTGATTCCCTATTCTCCCTTATTTAAAGGGCACCTGAAATTTAGTGTATTTAGCTTTTTTGCTCTTATAAATATTTTATTTGTCCCCGGGGGAAAAGTCAATAGTAAAAAACAAAGGTGTATTCATTCAATTAATAGAAAATAAATAGAAAATAAATAGAAAATAAAAAAAGTGAGGGGAAAAAAGAGATTTACTTATTTTTGATTACACCCTGCTTTTTTTGGAAGGAGATGCAAAGTGATGGAGCAGGATATGTTGGGAATAGTAGTTTTAACCTCTTATTACATTGCAATTGTAGTGGTAAGTATAGCTTTAGGACTGCTGCCGGGTTTCCCTAAAGAGA
>PWGO01000147.1 GCA_003554525.1 Syntrophomonadaceae bacterium
CTACAATCTTTGGGTTATTTTATACTTCCCTGCCGCGGGCTTCTTTCTTCCCCCCACCGGGGGGGAAGATTAAGATGGGGGGGATACCTTATTAGAAGTTGGAAGTCAGAGTTCAGAAGTCAGAAGTAAAAGGTGAGAAATATAAAGACCACCCATTCAAGAAGTCAGAGGTGAGAGGTCAGAAAGCAACGAGCTTTGCCCTGTGGTGCAGTAAGCAAAAGGGTTGTGTTTATACCGGCCAGCGAGCGTAGGTATAACACAAACCCGAGGCGCCCCTGGTGCTTATTAGAGGTTAGTGGTTTTATTCTTACCTCCGGTGTCAAGTGTGTATAACGATCAGCCCACCAGGGGGGGAGGAAGATGTTTCGTACCAATGTATGTGCTGCTTGACACCGGGGAAAATTTCCATGAATCTTCCATATAAGGTAGCCCGGGTGGTTTGGAGGGGTTAAGTTGAATTACCATGTGGTGATTGTTGGGGCCGGGCCCGGCGGGTGTGTGCTGGCCAAGGAGTTGGCCAGGGAAGGGATACCGGTAACCATTTACGAGAAAGGAAGCTTCTCGCAACTGGGCCACGATTGGTCTGATCTGGTAGAAATAGAACCTCTTGCAGCGGCAGGTTTTGAAATACCGGAACTGGAAGGGAACAGGTGGGTAGGAACGCTGGTAAAGAAGGAAACAGAAGATGAAGGTTTGTTTGAACCTCACGCTATTCCTCGCTTAAAGCTGTATTCCCCGGATTACCAGGCTGTTAAGGAAATAAAAACCGGGATGATTACTACCGACCGGAGAAAATTGGGACAGGAACTGGTAGAACAGGCCCGGCAAGCGGGTGCTCAAATATATTACCACCGGGAAGGAATGCAACTTTTATACCGGGAAAAAGGAAACAGCCTGGAGGACCTGGAGGTTTATGGTGTAACCGTTAAAGACGGGGAAAAAGGAGAATGCCGGGAGGTCCATGCCGACCTGGTAGTGGAATCTTCCGGTTATTATTCCATATTGAGAAAGTCTCTTCCTGCTCACCTGGACCTGGCCCGCCATTTTCCAAACAGCGAATTTGCCATGGTGCACCGTGAAGTCAGGTTAAGGGACCGGGAAAAGGCTAAAAATGATCCCCTCCCCGATCATTACCGATATGGATACCATTCCGGTTACCAGTGGAGCCACGTTCACACCCCCGGAAAAATAGATATAGGCGCCGGGGTCCGTTATGCTTTTAACCAGCCTGATCCCCGGGATATAATTGAGGAGTATATTTCCCGGCATCCTTCCATTATGGCTTACCGGGTCAGGGGCGGCAGAAGCCCTTGTATTGTAGGCAAACCACTGGATAATTTTGTTGCCCCGGGTTTCCTGGTATTAGGTGATGCCGCCTCTACTTCAATTCCTACTACGGGATGTGGAACCGGTTCAGCGTTAATGGCGGGCCTTTGGGCTTCCCGGGTGATTGCTGAAGCGGCCCGCGAAGGCAGAAATGACCTGGGCAAACTCTGGGATTTCAACCGGAAATTTTACCGGGACGGCTCTCGAGGTGCCCATCTGGCTGCCCTTTCTGCTGTGCGGCCTATGCTGCAGTCTTTAAACCACGATTCGTTAAATCATTTATACCGTATTGGCCTGCTGGAAGGTGGGGAACTGGAAAAATCCATCAACGGTGAATTTATGGCGCCCCCGTTATTGCAAAAACTACCATCTATCTTCAGGGGGTTGTCCCGCCCCTATCTTTTACGTACAATGGGACGGGTCCTTTCTTTAGCCGGGCAAATATACCGGCATTACAGCCGGTACCCTGCGGAATGGGAGGCTGGCTCTTTTTCCCAATGGAAAACGGAGGCTGAAAAGCTATTTTCGAGGGTATATGATTAATACTACCGAGAGCGACCTGGAGGGGGAGGAAGTCTTTTCGGCAACCTGGGAGGTGCAATAGTCGATGGACAGGGACTGGAAATTTGCTTTTAAAATATCCATAGCATTTTTAGTAACGGTTTTTCTGGCCTGGCTGCTGGTTAAGATCCTGCCGGTCCTGACTTATTTCCTGCTGGCGTTTATAATAGTATATTTTATTTCCCCGCTGTTTAAATTCATGGTAGCCTACAGGTTTCCCCCGGCTGCTGCCGCCCTGGTATCTTTTCTGCTGATCATTTTAATTTTGGGTTTAATATTTTACCTGATAGTTCCCGGTATGGTTGGAGAACTGATGCACCTGGCTCAGTTAAAAGAATATATCCCTGATTTGGAAGAGTTAATGAATTACCTGGAAGAAATTGACCAACACTGGAACCTGGAAGTGACCCGGCACGTAAGTGAATATCTAAACGAAATTATCGATGATATACCCGCAACCCTGGAAGCGCTGGCTAACCGCTTAATTGCTGTTTCCCAGGATTTTCTGTCCAGCCTTTGGGCTGCGCTCCTGGTAGTTTTTATCGTGTTCTATTTGCTAATAGGGCAGGAAAAGGTAAGGCAGCAGTTACCGAAAATGTTTCCCCAAATGTATCGCCAGGATGTAACCTACGTTTTAAGCATAATAGATGAAAAAGTTGGCGCTTACATCCGGGGTACTATCCTGCGCTGCTTTATATTAGGTTTCTTTATAGGGACGGTCTTGTATTTTGTGGGTATGCCTTTTTCGCTTATGCTGGGAATTATTGCCGGGGTGCTGGACGTAATAATTTATATAGGACCGGTTATGGCAGCGGTACCTGCGGTGCTGTTGAGCTTGTTGCCGGGGACACCCCATTTCCTGGTGATTATAGGGATCTATGTTCTGGCGCAGCTTATCGAATCCATGGTTATAACTCCCCTTCTAATGGGTAAAGCAGTTGATTTAAGCCCGCTTACCATTATTGCCGCGATTTTAATTGGCGGACAGCTGGGGGGTATTCTGGGGATAATTATTTCTATTCCGGTTGCAGCTGTATTGAAGGTGCTCCTGAACCACTATTATCTAGACCCCATGGAAAATTCCTCTTCCCCCGCAGGAGACGAATAGCCCGTGATATTTTGAAGACAGGAATGTTAATCAGGAATGTTAATCAGGAATGTAATCAGGGAGGGTAAACCGGGAGGTCACCCTCCCTGTACTGCCTGGATTTCGAAGCAGGGGTAAATTAAAGGCTTACTACGTTTACGGCCTGTTTGCC
>PWGO01000175.1 GCA_003554525.1 Syntrophomonadaceae bacterium
ATTCTGTAGTATTCTTCATCTGTTCTTTTAACAAACTTTGGCAAGAAGTCTCCCACCTCTAGGCTCTTTCCTGCCTTTACGCAAAAATCCGCGTGCCGGCGTACGCGGCAGCAGCCCCCAGTTCTTCTTCAATACGCAGCAGCTGATTGTACTTGGCAGTACGGTCTACCCGGCTGGGTGCGCCCGTTTTTATTTGTCCACCTGCAGAAGCCACCGCCAGGTCTGCAATAAAGGTATCTTCCGTTTCCCCGGAACGGTGGGAAATAATCCAGCTGAAGCCAGCCTGCCGGGCCATGTTTATAGTATCCATGGTCTCGGTAAGGGTGCCTATCTGGTTGAGTTTAATTAATATAGAATTGGCCGATTTCTCTTTTATCCCCCGGGAAAGGCGCTGCGGGTTGGTCACAAAAAGGTCATCTCCCACCAGCTGTATACGTCCTCCCAAAGTTTCGTTCATCTTTCTCCATCCTTCCCAGTCTTCTTCGTAAAGTCCATCTTCAAGGCTGATTACCGGGTAATCTTCCAGTAAATGGCGGTAGTAATCCACCATTTCTTCCGGGGCACGGAACTGTTCTTCCAGTTCATACTTCCCCTCCCGGTAAAACTCGTTGGCCGCGGCATCCAGGGCCAGGGAAACTTCCTCGCCAGGCTGGTAACCGGCCCTTTCGATTGATTCTACCATGACTTCCAGTGCTTCCCGGTTAGATCCCAGGTAAGGGGCAAACCCTCCTTCGTCTCCCACACCGGTATTCAGGCCTTTTTCTTTCAGCACCTTTTTTAAAGTATGAAAAACTTCCGTCCCCATGCGCAGCGCTTCTTTAAACGAAGAAGCCCCGGCGGGAACAATCATAAATTCCTGGAGATCCACGTTGTTGTCTGCATGTTCTCCACCGTTTATTATATTCATCATAGGAACCGGCAGAAGACTGGCATTTAACCCTCCCAGGTACCGGAACAAGGGTACCCCCAGGGCATTAGAAGCAGCCCTGGCCACAGCCATGGAAACTGCCAGCATTGCATTGGCACCCAGCCTTTCCTTGTTGGGAGTGCCATCCAGCTCAATTAAACTAAAGTCTATTTCCTCCTGTTTTAAAGCGCTGCGCCCCAACAAAACCGGGGTTATCTCTTCTATTACCTGGCTTACCGCCTTTTTAACGCCTTTCCCAATATACCGGTTGCTATCACTGTCCCTTAGTTCTACAGCTTCAAATGCGCCTGTAGAAGCCCCGGAGGGAACTGCTGCCCGTCCCAGGGCTCCACCTTCCAGGAATATATCTACTTCCACAGTAGGGTTTCCACGGGAATCAATTATCTCTCTTGCTTTTACTTCGGATACGGCTAATGCTTTTTTCAACTATCTCACCTCCGTATGTATTTATCAGCCAGGTTATCCCTGAACAATATTTCCTGCTCTGTTCTGGAGAAGGCTCTTTCCTGTCATTTCTCCGGGAATATCAAGACCGCATAGCTCCAGGAGTGTAGGAGCTATATCGGCAAGTTTCCCTCCCTGCTTTAATAAAAGATGGGCGTGTTCCCCTATCAGTAAAAAAGGCACTTTGTTGGTGGTATGTGCCGTGTGCGGCTCTCCTGTCTCTTTTTCTATCATTTTTTCCGCGTTCCCGTGGTCGCCCGTTATCAAAACGAAGTACCCTTCCTTAAGGGCTGTTTCCACCGTGAGGCCTACTTCCCGGTCTACCACTTCTACAGCTTTAACAGCCGCTTCCATAATACCGGAATGTCCTACCATGTCGGCATTGGCAAAGTTAACTACTACCAGGGGGTGCCTGCCCTGCTGTAGAATTTCCCTGGCTTTTTCCCCAACTTCAGGGGCACTCATTTCTGGCTGCAAGTCGTAAGTAGCTACCCGGGGCGAGGGAATAAGGCAGCGTTCTTCTTTGGTAAAAGGTTCTTCCCTGCCACCATTCAAGAAAAAAGTAACGTGTGCATACTTTTCTGTTTCTGCCAGCCTCAACTGGGAATATCCCTTTTTTGCTGTCCACTCCCCCAGGGTATTTTTTAAGTATTGAGGGGGAAAGGCTACCGGAACCGGGAATTCCACGTCGTATTCCGTAAAACTTACCATGTGCGGAAAAGCAGGTTTTTCCCCGCGGTTAAACTCTTCAAAGCTTTCTTCAAAGAAAGCCCGGGTTATCTGCCTCATTCTATCGGGACGGAAATTAAACATTACCAGGGAATCTTCGGAAGAAACCCTGATTATTTCATTTTCTTCTTCTCCTCCTTCAATTACCGTGGGAACAACGAATTCGTCGTTTTCCCCCCGTTCATAAGCCTGAAATACAGCAGAGATGGGATCCGGTGCTTTTAACCCTTCCCTGTAAACAAAAGCCTGGTACGCCAGGGAAGTGCGCTCCCACCGCTTATCCCGGTCCATGGCATAATATCTTCCGGAGACGGTGGCAATACTACCTGTTTTATTTTTTTCACAGTAGTCCATTAAATCCCGTATGTACTCTTCCGCACTGGTCGGGGGCACATCCCTGCCGTCCAGTATAGCATGAATATACACCCGGGGCAGGCCCTGTTCTTTAGCCCAGCAAAGAAGGGCTTTCAAATGGTTTAAATGGCTGTGTACACCCCCGTCCGATACCAGGCCCATTAGATGAAGCGAGGAATTGTTCCGGGCGGCATTCTTTATGGCTCCTTCCAGCACTTCGTTTTTATAAAATTCACCGGTCTCTATAGATTTATCTATACGAGATATTTCCTGGTATACTATTTTCCCCGCTCCAATATTTAAATGGCCTACTTCGGAGTTGCCCATCTGGCCCGTGGGCAAACCTACGGATTCTCCTGAAGCCTCCAGCAGCGTGTCGGGGTAATGCTCCCGGTAATAGTCCATGGCCGGGGTAGCAGCCCGGGCTACGGCGTTACCTTCCGAATCCGCTTGACAGCCCCATCCGTCCAGTATGATCAGCATAACAGGCTGCATCTGTTCACTCAATTTAACCCGCCTCCTGTGCCGCTTTAATCAGGCCTATAAAAGAATCCGGCTTGAGACTTGCGCCTCCAACCAGCGCTCCCTGAATTTGAGGCAGCGTGGTAAAACCGGCAATATTTCCTTCTTTTACGCTGCCGCCATAAAGGATATTTGTTTTATCTCCCAGGTCGCTGTCAAATTCATCCAGGGTGCGACGTATAGTTTCTGCAGCCTCGCGGGCATCCTCGGGGTAAGCGGCCCTGCCGGTTCCTATCGCCCATACCGGCTCGTAAGCTATCACCATCTTCTGCAAAACATTCAAGTCTACCTCTTGAAGCCCCTGCCTGACCTGCCTTTTTAGCACTTCGCCCGTTCTGCCTTCGTCCCTTTCCTGTTCCGTCTCCCCTACGCAAAAGATGGGTGCCAGGTTGTAGTCCGCCAGGACTTTCATCTTGCGATTAATCACCTGGTCCGTTTCTCCCATCACATGCCGCCTTTCCGAGTGTCCCAGGACCACATAACGCACCCCGGCATCTTCCAGCATTATAGGGGAAACTTCCCCGGTAAAAGCTCCTTCTTTTTCCCAGTGCATGTTTTGTGCTCCCAGGCGGAAATTGCCTTCCGCCTGCTTTTCCCCCGCTTCGTAGAGGAAAGTAAACGGGGGGCAGATCACTGCCTGTATTCCTTCCCGGATTTCACCACTCCGCGATACAAACTCCTTCAGAAACTCCAGCGTTTCTTCCCGAGTTTTATGCATCTTCCAGTTTGCAGCAATAATCATTTTATCTCTTCAACCTCCTCCCAAAAGTTTCTCCCGGCATACATATTCGCAAGGAAAGCAAAGGAAAGCAAAGGAAAGCAAAGGAAAAGAAAGCAAAGCAAACTTCTCCATAAGCTTCGCAAATCCCCTGGGCCAGCTACCCTGGGGAAGCTTTCCTTTTCCCTCACTGCTCATTCTCCAGGCCAGAGCCCGGTGGCGTAACTTCATCAAGAATACATGTCCTGCAGGGCTTTTATACCCGGCAGATCACCCTTCTCCCAAAACTCCAGGGTGGCTCCCCCTCCTGTAGAAACATAATCCACTCCCTGTATCAGGTTGAGATTTTCAAAAGCCGAAACAGTATCTCCTCCTCCCAGCAAAAGAAACGCCCTGCTGTCTACCGCAGCCCGGGCCAGTATCTCCGTGCCACGGTGAAAAGGTGGAACTTCAAAAACTCCAAGCGGACCATTCCAGACTATCATTTCACTTTTCCGGATTACCTCCTCATAGACCTCCATTGTACTGGAACCCACGTCCACAGCCCTGTCTTCACCGGAAAGGGAATTAACCGGGACTTCCCGTTGCGAAGCGCCTTCTTCTACGGAGTCAGCTGCTACGAGATCACGGGGAAGATAAACCCGGGCCCGGCTTTGCTCAAAAAGCCCGAGCAATTCCCTGGCATCTTCCAGGCTGTCTTCTTCATAAAATGAAGACCCTGGAGAATAGCCCTGTGCCACCAGGAAAGTATTGGCCATACCTCCCCCGATAAGCAGGTAGTCAGCCGTCTGCAGGAAGCGTTTTATGACTCCTAATTTATCGGAAACTTTGGCACCTCCCATGACCACCGTAAGTGGCCGCCGCGGTTCTTCCAAACAGCCCTGCAGGGTATCCACTTCTTTTTCCAACAGAAGCCCGGCCACGGAAGGTAAAAAACCGGTAATTCCTTCCGTTGAAGCATGAGCCCGGTGCGCCGTTCCAAAGGCATCATTAACATAAATTTCCCCCAGCCGGGACAGCTGCTTCGCCAGCCCGGGATCGTTTTTTTCTTCCCCGGGTTCAAACCGCACATTTTCTAAAAGAAGCACTTCTCCCTGCGATAAGGAGTTTACTACCCCGGCAACCCTGTCACCCACAACTTCATCTACCTTGGTGACTTTTTTGCCCAGGAGCTCTTCCAGCTTTTCAGCCACCGGGTCCAGCTTCAGCTCTTCCTTCTTTTCTCCCTTGGGACGGCCCAGATGAGAAATCAAAACCAGGCTTGCGTTCCGTTCCAAAAGATAGCGTATGGTAGGCAGTGACAACCTTATGCGCGTATCATCCTGGACTTTGCCATCCTTCAACGGCACGTTGTAATCCACCCTTACCAGCACTTTTTTATTTTCCACGGGAATATCCCGCACCGTCTTTTTGTTCATTTTAATTCACCCCATATATAAAATTACCTTTACCCCGATATTTATTCGATAACATCTCCTAAAATCCTTTAAAGCTTCCTGGAGATCTGTTCCATTTTCCTGAAGCGGTGGTTCATCCCGGACTTCCCCAACGGGGGGTGCATCATTTCTCCCAGCTCTTTCAGGGACGCTTCCGGGTAATTGCGCCTTAGCCTGGCTACCTCCCGGAGGCTGCCGGGGAGATTTTCCAGACCCATGAGGCGTTCTATTTTGTCAATAACCTGCAGCTGGTACCGGGAAGCCTGCAATGATTTATCCAGGTTGGCCGTTTCACAGTTAACCACGCGGTTTACCTGGTTGCGCATGCTTTTAAATACCCGCTGGTTTTCTACCTGCAGAAGGGAATGGTGTGCTTTAATAACCCGCAAAAATTCGGTGATGGAATCTGCATTTTTTACATACGTGTAATAACCGTTTTTACGCTTGCGAACCGCAGCTTCAATATTAAATTTGTACATTATCATCTTTATCACCCGGGCGTATTCTTCATACTCTGAAAATATTTCCAGATGGTAACCAGAGCGGGGAGAGCTTAAATAGCCGGCAGCTATAAAAGCACCTCTTAAGTAGCTGCGCCTGCAACAACGCGATAAATTAAAGTTTTCCGAAGTAAACAGGCCCGGTTCCCGGGAAGATTCTTCTTTTATATTAATTGAGGGCAGCAGGTTTTCTATCCGGGAAGCTTCCTGCACCCGGAGGATAAAATAAGAGGTTTCCATCCGGCTGCCCCGGTAATGAATCACCTGGGGAGGTGTACCACCGATCTCCTTGACCAAACTAAAAAAGTGCCTGGCCACAGGCGAACCTTCTACTACTACGTCAAGGGTAGGTTTTTTATTGCTAATAATAATATAACCCCTGAAATGCACAAAAGCAGACAGTTCGGCTTGCCTGCAGCAGGAACGCTCCGGCCAGTTCCTGGTAAGTTCACTTTTTACCTGCCTGGAAAATGATTCCGTAGAAGCAGGAAACACGTTTATCACCCGCTTTCCGCTTTCCGCTTTCCGCTTTCATAAACTGCTGGTAACTACCCGGTCATTTACTGCTACACCCGCAGACCTAAACTTTCTGCAAATCACGGTGTTCCACACTCAACCGAAAACCTTTATCTTCCAGGAAGCGTGCCGTTTCCTCGGCAACTGCTACGGAGCGGTGCCTGCCCCCGGTACATCCTACAGCTATCACCAGGTGGCTTTTGCCTTCTTTTACATAATGAGGCAGCAAAAACTCCAGGAGATCCACCAGTTTTTGGAAAAATTTGTGGGTCACCGACCATTTCCACAGGTAATTATAAACCTCCTGGTCATGGCCCGGCAGGGAGCGTAAATGTTCAACATAATGGGGATTGGGCAGAAACCTGACGTCGAAAACCAGGTCGGCATCCATGGGCAGCGAATATTTATAGCCAAAAGAAATAATGGTCACGTATACATTTTTTTCCCGGCGTTCCGGGGAATAAAGGTCAAATATCCTCTCTTTAAGCTGAGCAGGGGTGAGTGCAGAAGTATTTATGACGTTGTCAGCTTTACCCCGTATTTCGCTAAGCATTTCCCTTTCACGAGAGATGGAATCACTAATAGCCCCGCCTTCAGCCAGGGGATGCTTTCTCCTGGTTTCCTTAAACCGCCGGACCAGGGCATCATCATCCGCCTCCAGAAACAGTATTTCATATTCAAAACCCATATTTTCCAGCTGGTCCAAAGATTCAAATAGCTGGGAAAAAAATTCGCCACCCCGTATGTCGGATACCAGGGCTACCCGGTTAATTTTACCTTCCGACTGCATGCACATTTCCGCAAACTTGGGGATAAAAGATGGGGGAAGATTGTCCACACAAAAATAGCCCAGATCTTCCAAAAAACCTACAGCGTTACTTTTTCCTGCTCCGGAAAGCCCGGTAATCAAAAGAAACTGCACCTGTTGCATTTTTATGGCTCCTTTTTACTTCAGGTAAAGTGGCGGTAGCAACGCCCCGGGTCTATAACGCTTTCCGCCCCGCTTTTATTTATAAGGATCATTCCCTTTTCGGGACCCGTTACTTCTCCTATAACCACAGCAGGGGTGCCAGTTTCAACTTCAAGAGACTGCTTTAAGCTATCCACATACTGCTGCGGAACTGTAAACAAAAGCTCGTAGTCTTCTCCCCCGTACAGGAGCCAATCCTGCAAGGAATGGCCTGCCTTTTCTGCCAGCAATTCCGCTTCCGGGCGGTAAGGGAGAAGATTATAATCCACACGTGCTCCAGTATTGCTGGCGGCACAGATACCTCTAAGACCGGCGGCCAGCCCGTCACTTAAATCTATCATGGCTCCCACCCGGGAGTTTCTTAAAACTGCAGCTTCCCGGTACCTGGGAACCGGCCTCAAATGGGCCTGTATTAACGGATTTGCCCTGCTTTTTTCCATTATACCCCGCATGGAAGCTTCTTGAAACCAGTAAAGCCCTGCCGCAGAAGATCCCAGCTCCCCTGTTACCAGTATACAGTCTCCCTTAGAAGCCGAGAACCGGCAAATCAGTTGCTGAGGGAAAACTTCACCCATGACAAAAACATCTACTACGATAGTGGAAGAAGAAGTGGTATCGCCGCCCACTACAGCCACCCCCGCCTCGCGGGCCAACTCCAGCATTCCCCGGTAAAAATCCTCCCAGAAATGCAGTGTGGTCTCGGCAGGGATCGCCAGTGAAACCATGGCCCACCGGGCCGTAGCGCCCATTGCCGCCATATCACTAAGGTTAATGGCCAGGGCCTTGTAGCCCAAATCCCGCGGGTGGGTATAAGACAGGTCAAAGTGCCTGCCCTCTATCATCATATCACATGAGCTTACCAGGTAGCGGTCCGGTCCGGTTTCCATCACTGCGGCATCATCTCCCACGCCGCAAACTACTTTTCCCTCGCTTCCCTGCTGCGGCATTGAGGTGCCCAGCATATCATGAAGTCGGCGTACCAGTTCTTCTTCGCTGCAGTCTTTAATTTTTACCAACCTGCAACTCTCCTTTACCCGCTCCCACAGTTTACAGTTTAATCCTGTCCCCTGCCTGTCCTTTCCCTGCGCCGATTCAAAAAGTTAATAATCTCCTCCTGGCGTGTGTTTATTACCAGGTTCTCAGGAACATTTAACTCCCCCAGAAGTGTAAGGGCTTTTTGCCACTCTCCGACTGCATCGTGAAAGTGGGCATCGCTGTTTACCACCATTTTTACCCCTGCATCCCTGGACAGGCGGGCAATTTTTCGGCAGTTTTCTTCGCTGCCGCTCCTTACCTTAAACGAGCTGTTGTTTATTTCCAGCACCTTGCCTTCTTCCCAGGCTTTTTCCACCAGCTTTTCAGCCATTACCGGAAACTCCGGGTTGCCGGGATGAGCTATCCCATCCACAGAAGGCTTCTTAAGTGCACCAATCATGGCCTTAGTATTTACCGCCTCTTCTGCCGGCTCAAAACAGTAAGGATGCATGGAAGCCCACACCAGGTCCATATTCTGCAAGTAGTTTTCCGGCAAGTCAAGTTGCCCCGCTTCATCTATTATATTGGCTTCAACCCCGTACAAAAGTTTTACGCCGTAAAGCTGCCGGGGCAAGATCTCCAGGTTGCCAAAATGGTAACGGTGCGGACCTCCCGGCAGGGAAGGACCGTGGTCGGTTATAGCAACCATAAGGAGTCCTTTTCGAGCCGCCGCCTGGGCAATCTCATCTATAGTGCTGTAGGCATGGCCACTGGCCACGGTATGGGTATGCAGATCAGCCACTGGCTTCCAACCGGTATCCATAAAAATAACTCCTGTTTACAAATTTAAATTGATGCTGTCAAGAACTCCGCTTGCAAACTTGTTGGCAAAGTCAGATCCAGTGGAAGCAAATACTCCCCTTCCACCACTGCCTGGTAAAAACTTGCAACCAGTATGCCTCCGCTTACAGGCCTTTTGCTTTAGCTAGAGGCGGTTGACCACGTATTTCTCTATTACTTCCGCCACCCCATCTTCCCCGTGAGAAAGGGTTACCAGGTCCGCAACCTCTTTCACTTCCGGCCTGGCATTGCCTACTGCCACCCCCAGCCCGGCATATTCCAACATGTCTATATCATTATAGCTGTCTCCGAAAGCAATAACTTGCTCGCGGCTGATTCCCAGCTTACTTGACAAAAATTCCAGGGCCTGCCCCTTGGTGGCTTCAGGATGAGTAATCTCCAGGAAATTTGGCAGCGAACCCATTACTTTCAACCTGCTGCCATACTTCTGCTGCAAATACTGCTGCAAATCATCCAGCCAGCCATCCCAGTTAATCACCGTCAATTTGGCAGGTTTCTGTCTACACTGTTTCAAGTAGCCTGTTAACTCGCCTACCGGTTCCATTTCCACCGAGGAAATGGTTTTATAATAGCGGGTATAAACGTTGTGTTCTTTTACGCAAATCCGGTCTTCCAGGTAAAGGTTTACATGATAGCCCTTCTCCTGGCAGTCGTTAATAACCTCTAAAGCCAGGTCCTTTTCCAGCGGGCGGTAGTAAAGGGGTTCTTCCTGTTGCAAGGTGCGAATAAGAGCCCCATGATAAACAATAACAGGTATATCCGACAACCCCAATTCCCTGGCATAAGGAAGGCAGGAGCGGAACATCCTGCCCGTAGCTATAGTTACATGAACCCCCTTCTGCCTGGCTTTTTTTAAAGCCAAGCGATTCCTTTCGGATATGCTCTGATCCTCTCCCAGCAAAGTATCGTCCAGGTCGAGTGCAATTAAACAGTAATCCAATTTTTCCTCCCGTTACTGAAGTTTAACTTGCCGCGTAGCTACATTATAACATAAAATTTTGGTTATGCCCCATTTAGTTAGCAAGCTGATGTTTCCCTGGCGATCTTGACCCGACAGGCGCTCTCAATTTAAAGCCTTTTTTATTTTTCTACTTGATCGGCTTAAAACGGAATCGCTGATCGGTTTTCTCCGGAACAGGTGATCGATTCATAGCGGAATAAGTGATCGGTTTCCAGCGGAATACGCACATATCAAAACCCCGAAGACTTCAAAAGTTTGTGCGATAAGTGCTACCGCTTAGATTGGTATATTTACGCACAAAAAACTTTTTCCGGGCCCCAAGCGGTAATTAAATACCTGGGTAGCTATACTCACCAGATTGCTGTCTCTAATCAAAGAATTGTTTCGGTAAATGAGAAAACGGTTACTATCTTGCTAAAGCATGGTGCTTAGCATTATCCTAAAAAAAGATTTGACGCTATGGCCTGTCTGTAAAAAAGATAAACTGTGCGAAGCATACTTTTATCATCCCGGAGGGGTTCCTTAATTCTTTAGATAAATTGAATAGTTTATCTAAAAAGCCGCTTCAGTGGGAAGGGGGGAAATGTGTCTAATTTTACAGGGACAAGGGGACAGGTCCATCGTCCCAGTTCAGGGACAACAGGGACAAGGGGACAGGTCCATCGTCCCAGTTTAAAACCCCTCGATAGATAAATGACAGTTGGAATTAGATTACTAAAATAACAAAAGTATTTTTCAAAAAATAACTACTAAGGCTCTATGTGGATAATAGTAACTTGAGATCAGCTCCAACTCACCATGTGGAGGGCTTTTTATCTTGTCTCTTGCTTCTTGTTTCTGGCTTCTTGAATGGGGGCTTTTTTTCTCATCTTTTACTTCTGACTTCCGACCTTTAATACTGTCAGCTACCCCAAACAGACTTTTCGAAGCTTACATCCTTCAGCTATTTCTTCCGGCCTGCTACCTCCTTTGCCTACGCTTAACCGCATCTGTTACCAGAATGCACCCAAGGCTAAGTACTGGTGGTTGGCTAGTCCTTGCCAGACGGGTTTCTCAACCGCTCAACACGTTGCGCTTTCACGGCGCACTACCCTTGCCCCTCTTGCGACAAAAGAACCGTCCCCGTGTCTTACCGGTGGAGGTGCCGGTATACTCGCTCAGCCAGTTCACGGCTGAATCCCGGTACTTTCTCGATCTCTTCGGGAAGAGCTTCCATTAAATTTTCCATACCTCCAAAGCTTTGCAGGAGCCTGCTGCGCCTCTGCTTTCCTATACCAGGTATTTTTTCCAGCACAGACGAAGAAGCGCTCCGCTCTCTTAGTTTGCGGTGGTAGGAGGCGGCAAAACGGTGGGCTTCATCTCTTATCCTCTGCAAAAGCTGAAGAGCGGCGTGGTTGTTTGGCAGCAAAAGAGGCGCCTTCTGTGAAGGCAGGTAAATTTCTTCCTTCTGTTTGGCCAACGACAAAAGGGGGATTTCTAACTCTTTCTGCTTGATAACCCCGGCAGCAGCTTCCAGCTGGGTTGGGCCTCCATCCACCAGCACCAGGTCCGGAAGAGGCAATTCCCGGTGGTCCAGCCTTCTGGCCAGCACTTCCCGGAGAGAAGCAAGATCATCTCCGCCCCCGCTTCCCCGAATACGAAACCGGCGATAGCCGTCCTTGAACGGTTCTCCCTGTTGAAACACTACCATGGAACCAACAGTTTCCCTACCTCCCAGGTGGGATATATCGTAGCCTTCAATTCTTTCCAACGGGGTTGCCCCGGTTAGTTTTTGCAGCTCCTCCAGGCCTGCAGCACCTGCTGCATAATTATCCCGGTTTTTCCTTTCTTGCAGCTGCAGCCTGCCGTTCCTGAGGCACAAATCCACCAGCTTTTTACGCTCCCCCCGGCGGGGAACCAGCATCTCTACTTTTTGCCCCCTTATACCTCCAAGCCATTCCGACAACAGCCCATCTTCATCGGTGGACATATTTAACAATACCAGGGAAGGCGGATACACGCCCCGGCTGTAGTAATTTTTTATAAACCCGGCCATTATTTCATTTTCCGGGGTGCCAGAGGAAACCCGCAGGGCAAAGAAATCCTGGCCCCGCAGCCGCCCTTCCCTGATACGCAACATTTGCACCCCACTGTCTGCTTCTTCGCATACCAGGGCAAAAACATCTACATCTTCAGCCGCAGGGGGGTGTACCTTTTGCGGCTCGTTTAAACTTTGTAAACTGTACAGGCGATCGCGATAGACGGCAGCTTTTTCATAATCCAGGTTTTCCGCAGCTTCCCGCATGCGGTTCTCCAGGTCCACAACCAGTTCCTGCTGCTTGCCCTGCAGGAAAAGTGTTGCCTGCTCCACCAGCCTGCCGTATTCCTCCGGGGATACAGCTTCTTTTCCCCGGCAAGGAGCCAGGCAGCGGTTCATCTGGTAATTAAGGCAGGGCTTGCCCTGGGGTGTGCCGTCTAAAAACCGGCGGCATTTTCGCAGGGGAAATATCCTGCCCATAAAGCGCAGAGTGTGGCGCACCGGGCGTACCCGGGTAAAAGGGCCAAAATATTGCGGCTCTTTATAGCCGGGCCCTTCACCTTTATCTTTTTTTTCCGGCAAGCGCACCAGCTCCAGGCGGGGATACATTTCCCCGGTTATTTTTATATAGGGATAATCCTTGTCATCTTTCAGGTTTACATTGTAGCGGGGTTGATAATCCTTTATTAACTGGGCTTCCAGAACCAGGGCTTCTACTTCGCTGTCTGTCACCATATATTCACATTCTTCCACGCGCGACATTAACGCTCCCAGGCGGGGGGGCAAACCGGACTGAAAATAAGAGGCGACCCGCGGGCGCAGGTTCACCGCCTTTCCCACATAGAGCACCCTCCCGGCCCGGTCCTTGAACAAATAAACCCCGGGGGCGGCTGGAAATTCAGAAACTTTGGCCTGCAGCCGGGGTTTTTTATCGCTATTTTCCAAAGACATGGGAATCCAAATCCTCCTTCCGGCATTGCCGCCACACTGGCCTCTAACTCTGCATCCGGCGCTGCCTTTCACTGTCTCAGCATGGGTTGACACCTTTTTAAAAAAGGTAATGGTTAGCAGAACCGTTCTCGCGGCAGCACCTGAGGCAACACCGGTCGCAGGAAACGCCCGGTGTGGGAGGCTTCGTTTAAAGCAACTTCTTCGGGAGTTCCGCGGGCTACAACGCGGCCGCCGTTCTCTCCGCCTTCCGGTCCCAGATCAATTAAATAGTCGGCTTTTTTAATAACTTCCATGTTGTGTTCAATTACCACTACTGTATTGCCGTTATTAACCAGCCTATCCAGCACTTGCAGCAGCTTCTTGATGTCCTCCAGGTGCAACCCGGTGGTGGGCTCATCCAGTATATACATGGTTCTGCCACCAGTGCGGCGGGAAAGTTCCGCGGCCAACTTGACCCTCTGGGCTTCGCCGCCGGAAAGGGTTGTAGCCGGCTGCCCCAGGCGTATATAACCCAATCCCACGTCGTAAAGGTACTGCAGCCTGCGCTGTACCCGGGGGATATTCGAAAAAAGCTCCAGGGCTTCCTCCACGGAAAGATCCAGTACTTCGGCAATATTCAGACCCTTGAAATATACTTCCAGGGTTTCCCGGTTGTACCTCCTGCCCCGGCATACTTCGCAGGGCACGTAAACATCGGGCAAAAAGTGCATCTCTATCCTCAGAATGCCGTCCCCGCGGCAGGCCTCACACCTTCCCCCTTTGACGTTAAAACTAAAGCGTCCCGGTTTATATCCCCTCATACGGGCTTCCTGTGTCTGAGCAAACAGTTCTCGGATACCGTCAAAAACTCCCGTGTAAGTAGCGGGGTTGGACCTGGGAGTCCTCCCGATGGGGGACTGATTTATTTCTACTACCTTGTCCAGGTACTCCAGTCCGGAAATAGAATCGTGGTCTCCACCTTTGTCATGTCCCCGGTGCAGCTTGCGCGAGAGCTCCCGGGCCAGGATACCGTTAACCAGGGTGCTTTTCCCGGATCCGGAAACGCCGGTTACACAGGTAAATACGCCCAGGGGAATTTCTACGTCGATATTTTTAAGGTTGTGCTCGCGGGCGCCGTGGACTATCAGCCACCGGCCTTCTACCGGGCGCCGCTCTGCGGGTATTTCTATACTCTGCCTGCCAGAGAGGTACTGCCCGGTTACCGAGGCGGGTTCTTCCATTATTTCCGGAAGAGAGCCAGCAGCTACAATTTCGCCACCGGAAGCTCCGGCTCCCGGGCCTATATCCACTACGTGGTCGGCCCGCCGGATGGTTTCTTCGTCGTGTTCCACCACTATAACCGTATTACCCAGGTTGCGCAGCTCTTCGAGGGTATCCAGGAGCCGGCAGTGATCCCGCTGGTGCAACCCTATGCTGGGTTCATCAAGGATGTAGATTACCCCGGTAAGACCCGAACCTATCTGAGTAGCCAGGCGGATGCGTTGGGCCTCACCCCCGGAAAGGGTGGCTGCGGACCTGTTCACAGTGAGGTACTCCAGGCCCACGTTTTCCAGGAAACTCAAGCGGGAGTTAATTTCCTTCAGTACCTGTCTTGCTATATGGCGCTCTTTTTCGCTTAACTCCAGGTTCAGGAAGAAATCCCTTGCCCTGGATACGGACATGGATACTACTTCTGCAATGTTTTTACCCTGCAGGGTTACCGCCAGGCTGGATTCCTTTAAGCGAGCGCCCCCGCAGGAGGGACAGGGCCGTGAAGTCATGTAGCGACTCATCTCCGCCTGGGCTTCTTCGGAAGAAGACTGCTGGTAGCGATCTTCCAGGATACGGATAACCCCGGGAAAGCGGCGCCGGTACTTTTTATTTTTGCCGTACATGTTGCGGTAGGAAAAATTTACGGCTTCCGGGGAACCGTACAGCAATATTTCCTTTTCTTCTTCAGAAAGTTCCTTAAAAGATTTCTTCAAATCAATACGGTACTGTTCGGCAGTCGCTTCCAAAAACCTGGAAAAATAGCGCATGCCCCAGCTCCAGGCATGTATGGCCCCTTCAGCCACGGAAAGTTCGGGGTTGGGAATTACCCGGTCAGGGTCCAGCTCCAGCCGCCGGCCCAACCCGCCACAGTCCGGGCAGGCTCCGTAAGGGCTGTTGAAGGAAAAAACCCGTGGGCTAATTTCTTCAAAGCTAAAACCGCATTCCGGGCAAGCAAATTTGTCGCTAAATAAAAGCTCACGGTCTTCCATTACCTCCACCAGTACCAGCCCTTCAGAAAGTTTTAAAGCCGTCTCCAGGGAATCAGCCAGGCGGGTGCGGGCTTCTTCTTTTAATACCAGGCGGTCTACTACCACTTCTATAGTGTGTTTTTTGTTTTTATCCAGGGCAATATCCTCTTCCAGCTCCCTGATTTCCCCGTCAACCCTTACCCGGACGTATCCCTTACGCCTGATATCCTCCAGAAGGCGCACGTATTCTCCCTTCCTGCCCCGTACCATGGGAGACATGACCTGCAGGCGGCTTCTTTCCGGAAGCTGGTAAAGCCGGTCCACCATCTGCTGTACCGTCTGCCGGGAAATAGGAAGTACACACTTGGGGCAATGCGGCTTTCCTACGCGGGCAAACAAAAGTCTTATATAATCGTATATCTCCGTTACCGTCCCCACCGTGGAGCGCGGGTTCCGGGTAGTTGTTTTCTGGTCTATGGATATAGACGGGGAAAGACCTTCCAGCATATCTACGTCCGGTTTATCCATTTGCCCCAAAAACTGGCGGGCGTACGCCGAAAGTGATTCGATGTAGCGCCTCTGCCCTTCTGCATATATAGTATCAAAAGCCAGGGAGGATTTACCCGAGCCGCTGACCCCGGTAAACACAATCATACGATCCCGGGGCAAATCCAGGTCTACATCTTTTAAATTGTGTTCCCGCGCTCCCCGGATTACTATTTTTTCCCGTGCCATAATATTTGCTTTCTCCTTTCTTTAACACTCCCTGCTTTTTGTCCTGCTTCCTGCCAGGTTTTTGCTTACTTTGACTTTTCATAGTCGTAGGAATCATGCGAGGATTTGCCGGTTTCCAGCTCAAAAATCAAGTCCCGCAGCTGGGCTGCTTTTTCAAAATCCAGCTCCCGGGCCGCTTCCTTCATCTGCTTCTTGAGGTCCGCCAAAACTTCGCGCCTCTTGGCTGAGCTATAATTTTTCCACTTCTCCTGCAGGGGAGCATAGGTTTCTTCTTCCTCTTCGGCAACACGAGAAGCTTCAATAGCACCGCGCACTTCTTTGCGTATTGTCTGCGGAACAATACCGTGCTTACGGTTGTATTCTTTCTGGCGACGGCGGCGCCGGTTAGTTTCTTCAATGGCTGCACTCATGGCCGCAGTCACCTGGCGGGCGTACATTACCACCCGGCCTTCTACGTTCCTTGCGGCCCGGCCAAAAGTCTGGATAAGCGATCTTTCTGAGCGCAGGAATCCTTCCTTGTCCGCATCCATTATAGCCACCAGGGACACCTCGGGAAGATCCAGGCCTTCCCGGAGCAGGTTGATTCCTATAAGCACATCAAACTCTCCCAGCCGGAGTCCCCGGATTATACTCATACGCTCCAGGGCATCAATCTCGGAGTGCATGTATTTAACCCTTAGCCCCATCTCCCGGTAATGGTCCGTTAAATCTTCCGCCATCCTCTTGGTCAGGGTAGTTACCAGCACCCGCTGGTCTTTATCCGCCCTCTTTCTTATCTCGCCGTAGAGATCATCCACCTGCCCTTCCACGGGGCGAACTTCTATCTCCGGGTCCACCAGGCCGGTGGGGCGGATTATCTGTTCTGCTACCCGGCCGCTGTTTTTCAGTTCAAAGGGGCCCGGGGTTGCCGAAACAAACACGGCCTGGTCTACCAGGGCTTCAAACTCGTTAAACCGCAGAGGACGGTTATCCAGGGCGGAAGGCAGGCGAAAACCGTTTTCTACCAGGGTTCTTTTACGGGATATATCACCCGCGTACATGCCGCCTATCTGGGGAATCGCCATGTGAGATTCATCAATAAAAAGAAGAAAATCTCCGGGAAAGTAATCCAACAAGGTGTTGGGCCTGCTACCCGGCGGCCTTCCGTCCAGGTGGCGGGAATAATTTTCGATGCCGCTGCAGTAGCCCACTTCCAGCATCATCTCCAGGTCGTAAGAAGTGCGCTGTTCCAGGCGCTGGGCTTCCAGCAGGCGATCCTGTTCTTTTAACTCTTTTAACCTTTCTTCCAGCTCTTTCTCTATGGACTTAACTGCTTCTCCCAGCCTGTCCGGAGAAATAACAAAGTGGCTGGCCGGAAATATGGCCACGTGATCCCTTTCCGCGGTAACTTTTCCGGTAACCAGGTCTATTTCGCGGAGCCGCTCAATTTCCTCTCCAAAAAGCTCCACCCGAATAGCCGCATCCGTGTAAGAAGCGGGAAATATTTCTATTACATCACCCCTGACCCGGAAGGTATTGCGCTGAAAATCGGTGTCGTTGCGGTTGTAATGTATGGCCACCAGCTTCCTTAAAATCTCTTCCCGGCTCTTCTCCATCCCTCTTCTTAATGAAAGCACCTGCTTACGATACTGATCAGGGGAACCCAGTCCGTAAATACAGGACACGCTGGCTACTACAATAACGTCCGTCCGCTCTAGCACGGCACTGGTGGCGGAATGGCGCAGCTTGTCAATTTCCTCGTTAATAGAGGAATCTTTCTCTATATAGGTGTCTGTCTGCGGAATATACGCTTCCGGCTGGTAGTAGTCATAATAACTAATAAAATATTCCACCGCGTTTTCCGGGAAAAACTCTTTAAATTCGCTGCAGAGCTGGGCTGCCAGGGTCTTGTTGGGCGCCATAACCAGTGCAGGCCTCTGCACTTCCTGGATCATATTGGCCATGGTAAAAGTTTTACCCGAACCCGTAACCCCCAGCATGGTCTGATACCTTTCCCTGCTGCGGATTCCTTCCACCAGCCGGGAAATACATTCCGGCTGGTCGCCCTGCGGCTGGAAATCCGAGGCCAGCTTAAACTCCATGAAGCTCTCCTTCCTTCCTGGGATAGCAAGTTCACATTCTTTCTTTTAGTTCTTTTAGTTTAGATTATACTTTTTGTTATCAAGTTACAAAGCATCTCTCAATCTCTAATCTCTAATCTCTAATCTCTAATCTCTAATCTCTAATCTCTAATCTCTAATCTCTAATCTCTAATCTCTAATCTCTAATCTCTAATCTCTAAGAGTATTATAATATTATACCATACAAAAAAAAAGTGAAACCATACCTCGGCTCCCACTTCTATATCTGGCCTCTGGACTTCTAACCTCTAATTTTCCACTTCTAACCTCTCAAAAAGATGTAGTTCACGCTGGGGGGAAGACAATGCCTGCAGCCTGGAACCAGGAAGAACAGGTGGAGACTTTCCTTCTATCCTCCACCCTGCCAGCCTCCAACTGTTCTTAAGTGTTAAGTGTCCTTTTCCGGTGTTCTATTCCCCGTTGGTAATGCCCAGGTAGAGCACCCCCAGCCCAACCATGAGAAAAATTGCTGTAGTTCCTATCCGGAGCAGGTGCGGAGGCACCAGCACCAGGAGCTTGCTTCCCAGGAAAGCCGCAAGAGTATGGTTTGCCAGCATGGCCAGAATAGAACCCAGCAAGACCGCCCAAGGGGAACCAAAGCTGGCTGATAGCATTAGCACCGCCAGCTGAGTTTTATCACCCATTTCAGCTATCAGGGTTACACCAAAAGCCTGGGCAAACCCCGAACCGGACAGCTTCTTTTGCCCTTCCCCGCCTTCTGGCTGGATGTAGTTCCAGATACCCATCATTATAAAAAAAGCTCCCGATACTATGGTGATAACGGAAAAGGGCACAAAAGCATATATTACACTTCCCAGGGCTACAGCCAGGGAAACAAGTATAACCAGTGCCAGCATGGCACCACCAAGCACGTGAGCCGGAGGATAGCGGGAAGACAAGCTAAGGGTTACCAGCTGGGTTTTATCACCCAGCTCCGCCATAAAAACACTACCGAAAGAAGTTAGTAATGCCGTTAACATAGTATTCTCCCGCCATAATGATAATTATAAAACGGAACACCTTCTTCCTTATTAAAATTATTCACCGGCAGGAGTTTTATTCAAGGAAACCATAACCTTTTTAGCGCCGTTTCAACCATTTTTTTAATTTGTTCCAGGGATTATAATTTACTGCCTCCAGGTACACCTTGGCCCGGGTATCGGGGACCAGTACCAGGCCCAGGTTATCGGGGGAAGAAGGTGAAACCCTGCCCTTACCCCACGGGAAAAAACCCCTCTTTTTTCTTTCCTGGTAAAGACGCTGCATAACCACAGATATTTGACTGCCATCTCTTTCAACCAGCAGGTAAGTCCAGAAACCGCCCCCCAGCACCAGTCGCCAAAAATGCCCGGTATCATGCACTTTCTCCCTGTTAACCTCCCGTATAACATCCCCGCTCTGCAGACCGGCCTGCTCCGCGGAAGTGCGGGAATAAACCGCCAGTACCTTAACCCCGCCATCCTCGGGTGCAGTGTAGATGGGGCTACATTCCATCTCCCTTTTATTGCCCAGGTACACTACAATTTCATGTCCCAGGGGAGCGAAAATTATCCCCAGAGGCACGGCAAGAAAATGAAAAACGGAAGCCAGGGATATTCCCAACAGGCAAAGGCTGTAAATAGCCAGGTAACAAGAAGAATAAATGCTTTTTTCCCGCGGTGTAGAGCTAATGGCCATATCCGCGTACCCCATGGCTACGGGAGCAGCAACCAGGAGCAAGCCGGCCATTCCTCCGGCTAAATCCGGCTGTGATAAAGGCCACCATCCCGGACCTTCTATAGTTTCATACAAGGTCTCATGAAAATCTGCGGCTATCAGAAGCACCAGAGGTACCGGCCAGAATCTCTGCAACCTGAAACCTCCTACAATCTTGCCGCCGGGAGATTTATAAAACACGGGGCTGGCCCCCAGGTGCCCACTCAAATAAATCAACACGGCTTCCGTTAAATGAAGCGCCGCCACCAGGACCAGCATACCAGGAATATAAATTTCCGCCAGTGTACTTAAAAAGCCCGGCGCTTCACCCGGGAAATCATTCACCAGGAGCCGGGCAAGAAAAACCAGCACAGAAACTATCCCTACGGAATACGCAAAACACAGAAAACGAGGATGGATGGTAAGCAGCATTATAGCAATAATCAACATCAAGTAGATACCCCAAATACTTAAATAAAAGCCCGGTAGCACCAGCACCAGGCTGGCTATAAAGCCGCCCGCGAAACCCGCCACCAGGGAAGGAATAATTTGGCGTCTCCAGTCATTGTAGGGCCAACCCAGCAGTTTTACCTCTGTCTGCACCATCTTGTGGTAAAGGTAAGCAATTAAAAAAATCACCAGGTAAAAAAAGGGGTGGATAATAAAAAAGGCATAACTCTCCAGTATAGCCCAGATAATTTCCAGCATAGAATTACCGCCCTGAATTAATTATTTCTACTGCTTTCTGCAGCTGGGGATCTTCTTCTTCCATCAATCTATCCAGCTCTTTACGCAGCTGGAGCCAGGTTAAATCGTCAAATGCTCCGGTTTGGGAAATATTGTTTTCCGATTGAAATTCTTTTATTACCCGGCTGGTATTTTCATCAAACTTGCCCGTAGGGATAATCTCATATCCCAGTTTTTCCAGCATTTCTTGCAGTAGATATACTGCTTCCCCGCGTTCACCTTCTTCCAACCTTTCGGGAATAAAATACTCGTAGTAGCGAAACACTTCCGGGAGCTCCACCTCGTGATCCGGTTCCAACCCTTCTTCGTGGATATCCCTGCCCTCAGGGGTTACGTATCTGGCCACGGTAAGACTTAACCCGCTACCATCATCCAGTTCATATATATTCTGCACCGTAGCTTTCCCAAAGGTTGTTTCCCCTACCAGCTCTGCAACACCGTGGTCCTGGAGCGCACCGGCTAGTATTTCGGCGCCGCTGGCTGAACCCTCGTTTACCAGCACAGCAATTGGATAAGGCCTGACCCCGGATTTTGACTCAAAAACTTCTTTTACTTCGCCATCCCTTCCTATTTTTTTAACGATCTCCCCTTCCGGCACTATAAACTGGGAAACCTTGACCGTCTGTAAAAGAGAACCTCCCCGGTTGTTGCGCAGGTCCAGTACCAGCCCTTCCACCCCTTCTTCCTCTTTTTCCCGCAGCGCTTCATAAAACTCATCTCCCGTGCCTTTGTCAAAATTGCTTATACCTATACTGGCTATTCCTTCTTCTAACCACCGGCTTTCCACGGTGCGCACTTCAATAATGTCTCTTTCCAGGTGCTTATCTATAGGCTCTTCCGCGCCAGGACGTTTTATGGTAACCTCTACCTCGGTCCCCTTCTTTCCCCTTAACCGGTCCGAGGCTTCTTCTACGCTAACAGGTGAAAGCTCTTCCTGATCCACCTTCCATATCCGATCCCCTTCTTTTAAACCCGCTTCCTCAGACGGAGTCCCCGGGAACACTTCCAAAACAGTTACGTGCCGATCCGTTTCCGTTATAAGTATCCCTATGCCCCCAAAAGTTCCCCGCATCCGCTCATCAAATTCTTTCTTTTCTTCCCGAGTTAAAAAATAAGTCTGCGGATCCTCCAGGGTTTCCAGCATACCCTGCACCGTGCCTTCCATCAGTTCGGAAGCATCCACTTCTTCTATATATTCCTCTTGCAGTATATTTATTACTTCCATCACCTGACTAAATTGTTCCGTCTCCTTAGATTCGCGGGTAAAATAAAAAGTTACCAGGTTGGTGCCCGCCAATACTACCATAAAAACCGCCAGAATAACTACTTTTTTTAGCCTCATAATAATTTACCTCCACCTTCCTCTCTGGTAACATGATGATACTGATTGCTTCACTTTTCCCAACGCCCTATAAACAAAAACGGGCTACCTAACATTATAAAACCATCAGGGCCCGTTTTCCAATAGTAATCTTAATATTTTACCGTTTTAGGGTAAATAATTCATGGGATTTTTTCTGTCCCCGTCAATCCTGACCTCAAAGTGAACATGGGGACCGGTGCTGGCACCCGTAGAGCCGATTGCAGCAATATTCTGTCCCCGACTTACCACGTCCCCTTCTTCTACCAGGCGTGAATGGCAGTGCGCGTAAAGGGTGACAAAATCCCGACCCGCGCTGTCCTGTCCGTGATTAATCATTACCAGGCTGCCATAACTTCCCAAACCATCATTTACGGAATACTCGTCCCGGCCCGCCGACCTGGTCTGGTAATTTCCAGATGCAGTATGTACCCCTGAAAATATTACCACTCCACTCGCTGCTGCTTCCAGGTAAGCCGGATTGCCATTGTAAGTGCCGGACAAAGGCCACCGGTGCCTGCCCGGGGCAATGTCTATGCCGCCGTGAAAACTTGTCCTGCCTGTAATGGGATGCTGCCGGGTCCCGAAACCGGAAGTAATATTGCTGCGCCCGCCCCAGGGCCACTGCAGGCTGTCCGGGGCAGTAAAATCTTCCGCAGTTTGATCCTGCAGCATTTCCTGTATAATGCTGTCCAGCTTTTCGGCTTCCCGTTCCAGCTCCGCTATGGCACGTTCTTTCTCTTCTATGGCTTCTCTTAATTCAGCCCTCTTTCGGTCCCTGGAAGCCATGGTGTTTTCCAGCTGTTCTCGCTGATCCATCGTTTCCCGGCGTGTTCTTTGCAGCTCTACTCTCTTGCCTTCCAGTTCGTTTTTCATTACCAGTATTTGGTCCCTTCTTTCCTCAACTTCAGCCATTAACATGGCATCGTTGTCGGCTATAGCCTGAATATCGTTAAAACGGGTTAAAAATTCCCCGAAAGAAGTGGAACTAAATAAAACTTCCATGTAGCTAGCATCACCTTTTTCATACATAACGCGGAGCCTTTTTTTCAAAAGGTCTTCCCGGTATTCCAGTTCCTCTTCCGCTTCCTGCAGCTCTTCTTCCGTTTCTTCTATTTCCCGCTCTTTTTCGCTTATCTGCCGGTTTAAATGGCTTATTTGGGCCCGAGTTTCGTCCAGCCGGTTATCCAGCCTGGATATTTCCGCCCTTAGCTGCTCTTCCCTGCTGCGGTACTGCCTCAGTTCTTCTTCTTCCTGTTCCAGCCTGTCTTCAACTTGACTGCGGTCTTCCATTACATCATCCAGGTTGGCAGCATAAACCCCGGGAACCAGTGCCGCCAAAAGCAGCACTACCAACAAGTAGGGCATCCATTCGTTTTCCTTTAGAAACAACACCCCACGTCGGAAGCAATTCAATTTACTAACCTCCTTTACCAGAAACTCTGGTCTTACCTCATACCTTTAAATACCTGCCCATTGAAATTAAACTTCCTATAATACCCAGGGCCATTCCCAGCGGAACTACTAAAATTATTACCTGCCCCATGGCTGTTTCCAGCGGTATCAAGGATGGGAAAAATTTGAGATTGGCATCTATCCACTGCAAAACGGATTCATAACCGAAGTATATCCCCACCAGGGGAATAACTGTTCCCAGCAGTCCCAGATTGAACCCCTCAAAGAGGAACGGCCACCTGATAAACCAGTTAGTAGCGCCAACATATTTCATTATCGTGATCTCTCTTTTTCTGAGCATTACCGTTAACCGGATAGTATGCGAAATCAAGAAAGTAGCGGTTAAAGCCAGCGCCACCATTAAACCCATTACTGTTACCTGCAATACACCGGTGAAGTCAAACAGGTTTTCTACTACATCTTCACCGAACTCCACCCCTCCCACGGCTGGATAGGTTTCTATTTCCCGTGCCACACTGGATACCGCTTCCGGGTCGTGCATGCTTATTTCGTAAGCATCACGCAGGGGATTGTCCTCGGGGTTCTCGTATCCCTCCAGGAGACCGTTTTCCTCGCCCAGCTGATCCCTTAATCGCTCCAACCCTTCTTCCTTGGAGACAAAGTCCGCCTTCTTTATTTCGGGGTGGTTCCTTAAATTTTCAACCAGCTGCTCCCTCTCATCTGAAGTAGCTTCTTCATCTATATACAGTGCAATTTCCACATCTTGCTCAATTACCTCTGTAAGGTGATGGACATTCATGTTAATGAGGACAAAAACACTGAGAATAAAAAGCGTTACCGCAACTACTCCAATTGAAGCAAGGCTCATCCAGCCGTTTCGAAAAAGGTTCTTCCAGGATTCCCCCATAAAGAATAATATGTTTCTAAAGAGCACGGACGTAGGCCCCCTTTTCCTGGTCACCCACTATCCTGCCTTCTTCCAGGTATATTACCCTCTTTTTTAACTCGTCCACTATCTGCTGGTCGTGAGTAGCTACCAAAACCGTAGTTCCCTTAACATTTATGTTCCGCAAAAGCTTTATTATATCCATGGAAGTTTGCGGGTCCAGGTTGCCCGTGGGCTCGTCCGCTACAATCATGGCGGGACGGTTGGATATAGCCCTGGCAATACCCGCCCTCTGCAGCTCGCCCCCGGAAAGCTCGTTAACCCGGGAGTAAACTTTCTTTTTTAGCCCTACCTGCTCCAGCACCTGAGGTATCCTCTTTCTCATCTCCCGGGGCGATGCACCGGACGCCCTCATGGCAAAAGCAATATTATCGTAAACCGTTTTTTCTTCCAAAAGACGGAAATCTTGAAACACAATTCCTATATTTCGCCGTAAAACGGAAACTTCTTTCCCGCGCAAGCGGGACACATCCCTTCCAAAAACCTTTAGCGTTCCTGAAGTAGGTACCAGTTCTTTTATTATCATTTTAAATAACGTAGACTTACCGGCCCCGCTTTGGCCTACCAGGAAAACAAATTCTCCCCGGTCTATTAAAAAGCTGACTTTTTTTAATGCCTGGTTACCGTCATTATACTTTTTGGTAACATTTACTGCTTCTATCATCAAAACCACCCTGGGATATCCTTAATTTGTTTTTTGGCTTCAATTTAACTATCTACTTAACTATACTATTTAACTATACTATCTGCTCAGCTTTTTACTTAACATAACTATTCGGGTTAATTCTACTTCGACAAAAAGCCCGATGAATCCTTCAACCAGGGTATATTTTTTTGGGTTTTTGCTAGAATTTTTTTCTTAATTTTTCTTTTCTGTATAAAACCTTCTTATTAAACCGAAATCAGGCGAAACTCTACATATCAATTGTTTTGGTTTTGTTCCAGGTGTGTAACCCGGGCCAGGGACAAAGGTAAAGATCTCCTGTAATATAATTGCTCTATATTATGTACACAATTTTTCTCACCTCTAACCTCACACTTCTCACCTCTCAAAAAGGTAGGGGGAAGAAAAGAGCCCGCGGCAGGAAAGTATAAAATAACCCAAAGGTATTCCTGCAGCGGGCTCTTTATGCCGCCGGGGAAGGAAAAATAGCGTTACCCCTCCCCTTTAGTTTAACTACTTTATCCAGGGCATCATCCGGCGGAGTTTCTGCCCTACTTCTTCTATCAGGTGCTTTTTCTCTTTTTGTCGCAGGGAATGGAACGACGGCTGACCGGCCTGGTTTTCGAGAATCCATTCACGGGCAAATTCGCCGCTCTGTACTTCTTCCAAGATCCGCCTCATTTCTTCTTTTACCCTTTCATCCACTACTCGAGGACCGCGAGTAAGGTCACCGTATTCGGCGGTGTCACTAACCGAGTACCTCATACCCGCCAGGCCGTTTTCGTAAATAAGGTCTACAATTAATTTAAGTTCGTGCAAGCATTCAAAATAAGCCACCTCAGGTTGATAACCCGCCTCCACCAGGGTTTCAAAAGAAGACTTGATTAGTTTGGAAGCTCCCCCGCAGAGAACTACCTGCTCTCCAAATAAATCCGTTTCCGTCTCCTCCTGGAACGTGGTTTCCAGGACCCCGGCACGGGTGCTGCCGATACCCATAGCATAAGCCAGGGCCAGGGAAGCAGTATTTTTGGTGTAGTCCTGGTGTATAGCCATTAAAGCCGGCACACCTTTGTCTTCTTTGTACATTCTTCTTACCAGGTGACCCGGGCTCTTGGGCGCAATCATGAACACATCCACGTTTTCCGGGGGAACTACCTGGCGGTAAATTACATTAAATCCATGGGAAAATCCCAGTGCCTTGCCTTCATCCAGGTAGGGAAGAATTTCTTTTTCATAAACTTCCTTTTGGATGGTATCCGGGAGCAGTAGCATAATAACCTCTGCCTGCCGGGATGCTTCCGCTACTGTCGCCACTTCCAGGCCGTCCTCACGGGCCTGGCTGCGTCGTGTGCTGTCCTCTCTCAGTCCTACTACCACCTGTAATCCGCTGTCTTTAAGGTTTTGAGCCTGGGCATGCCCCTGGCTACCATAGCCAAGTACGGCAATCTTTTTCCCTTTCAGGTTTTTTAAATCCGCATCTTCATTGTAATACGCTTTTACCATTTTTACCGCTCCCGTTAAACTGCACCGGGAGCTGTTCACCTCCTTGTTACCTGTAGTCTTTCATTAATGTAAACTTTCTTAGAACCTGGCCCGCATCTCTATGCATGTTTTACTTCACCGGCCAGCTGCTTTACTTTTTTGCTTACTTTTTCGACAGATAAACCGTATTTATCCAGCAATTCTTCCGGGGAGCCCGATTCCCCAAAACAATCGGGCATACCCAGGCGCCTGACAACTGCTGGAGAGTTTTCCGATACCACTTCGGCAACCGCACTGCCCAGGCCGCCGATGATACTGTGTTCTTCCAGGGTAACCAGCAGCCCGGTTTCTTTTGCCGCTTTAATAATCAGTTCTTCATCCAGGGGCTTTAAGGTATGCAGGTGCACTACACGGGCCCGTACACCCTCCCTAACCAGCTCTTCAACCGCTTCCAGGGCAATACCCGTCATAAAACCGGTGCTTACCAGCGTAAGGTCTTCACCCTGATTCAACTCCATTCCTTTTCCTATTTTAAAGGAAGTATCCGCAGGAATTACTTCGGGAACCTTGGGGCGCCCCAGGCGTAAATAAACTGGTCCTTCCCACTTGGCCGCCTCCAGGGTAGCCCGGTAAGCTTCTCCTCCATCAGCGGGGCAAATTACTACCATGTTGGGAAGAACACGAGCCAGGGCCAGGTCTTCCAGCCCCTGGTGAGAAGCACCGTCTTCTCCTACGGTTATCCCCCCGTGGCTTCCCGCTATTTTTACGTTAAGCCGGGGATAAGCTACCGAGTTGCGTATCTGATCGTATACCCGTCCCACGGCAAAAACCGCAAATGTGCTGGCAAAAGGAATTTTTCCCGCCGTAGCCAGTCCTGCTGCAGTTCCTATCATGTCCGCTTCGGATATTCCCATGTTAAAAAAACGGGAAGGATAATGCTCTGCAAACTTGGCCGACTTGGTAGATTTAGACAGGTCCGCATCGAGCACCATCACCTCTTTATTTTTTTCACCCAGCTCCAGCAGCGCTTCTCCGTATGCATCCCTGGTGGCTTTCATGTAACCTCCTCCTTCTGTTGGTATCCAAGGTCCTTTAATCCCTGTTCAAGTTCTTCCGCGGAAGGGGCTTTGCCGTGCCAGTCCACCTGCTCTTCCATAAAAGAAATGCCTTTACCTTTAACGGTTGCAGCAATTATCATGGTGGGGCGTTCCGTATCACGCCGGGATTTTTCCACTGCATCAATTATGGCGTTGTAGTCATGCCCCTCTATCTCTATCACTTCCCACCCGAAGGCTTTCCATTTTTCCGCAACCGGGAGTGGAGACATTACTTCTTCTATACGCCCGTCAATCTGCATGGAATTGTAATCCAAAAAAGCCGTCAGGTTGCCCAGGCGGTAATGTGCAGAGGTCATGGCCGCTTCCCATATTTGTCCTTCCTGTATTTCCCCGTCGCCAAGCACAGCGTAAGTTCTCCAGTCTGCCCCGTCTGTACGTGCCGCCAGGGCCATACCGTTGGCCACGGATAACCCCTGCCCCAACGAACCCGTAGAAATCTCCACACCGGGAACCAGCTTCATATCAGGGTGTCCCTGCAGGATAGAGCCCAGTTTTCTTAAATTATAAAGCTCTTCTGCAGGGAAAAAACCCTTTTTAGCCAAAACCCCATAAAGAACAGGGGCGGCATGTCCCTTGGAAAGAACTAGCCTGTCTCTTTTTTCCCATGCCGGGTGGTGGGGATCAACATTTATTACATGGAAATACAGGGCAGTAAGTATCTCCACCAGGGATAGTGACCCACCCGGGTGACCCGAGCCGGCCCGGTTAAGCATTATCATAATATTTTTGCGGATCTCCCTTGCTACCTGCTGCAGGTGCTCCTGCTCCTGGCTGGTTAGCAATTCCTTCACCTCCTGTTAAAAAATATGAGTAACTGCATATATATCTTTAATTATATCAAATTTATTTCCGATAAACACCTTTAAAACCTTCCCCTAAAACTTCAGTAGCGCTGCCCAGTATTATAAAAGCCTGGGGATCGGTTTCGTAAACTATGTTCTTTAAGTAAGCAACCTGCAACCTGGTAACCGCACACAAAACTAGCTCACGGGATTTACCGGTATAACCGCCCCTGCCTTCCAGGTAAGTTACCCCCCGGTCCAGTTCATCAAATATTTTTCGGGTTAACTGCTCATGTTTTTCAGATACAATTAAAGCTACTTTTACCTGCCCCAACCCCTCCTGGAAAACATCAACGATTCTGCTACTGATAAACAGGGAAAGTGCCGCATACATGGCCGGCTCCAATCCAAATACCAGCGCCCCGGAAGCTATAATTAAAATGTCACTGCCTATAAGCCCCTGCCCGGTGCTGATACCGGTCAGGCGATGAAGTAAAAGGGAACTTAAAGCAGTACCGCCGGTGGATCCGCGCGAATAAAAAACCAGCCCCAACCCCGTTCCCATGGTCAAACCGCCGTAAACTGAAGCAAGTAAAATATCCTCTTCCACCAGGGAGGGCAAAAAAGAAAAAACCTCCACTGCAATCGGCAAAAGCAGAGTCCCCAGCAGGCTGTTAATAACCACTTTTTTACCCAAAATAAAATACGCGGCCAAAAAAAGGGGCAGGTTGGCAATCAGTATGGTTAATCCTACCGGCAATCCGATATAGTAATACAATACAATCCCCAGCCCGCTAATTCCACCTGCAGCAAGCTGGTGAGGAATCAAAAACAGGTTTAAACTTGCCGCCACTATAACTACCCCGGCTACAATCCCGGTTATTTCTTTTATAATTCTGGTCCATCTACTGCTGCCCGGGTGGCTCATTATATTTTCTCCTGTTTTATTCTCCCCAGATCATGGCACTAAGATTCCCCGGCCCCGGATTGAGATCCGGATATCAGCCGCAGGTAGCTTTCCTGGAAATGATCAATATTGCCATCCATTACGCTCTCTACGTTTCCTGCTTCCACCCCGGTACGGTGATCTTTTACCAGAGTAAAAGGATGAAAAGTATAGGAACGTATCTGGTTTCCCCAGGCAATCTCCCTTTGCTCTCCCTTCAGTTCTTCCAGTTCTTCTTCTTTTTGTTTCCTGTAGTATTCCGCAACACGGGCCTGTAAAATTCTCATGGCATGGTAACGGTTGCTGTGCTGGCTGCGCTCGTTCTGGCACTGTGCGACTATTCCCGTAGGAAGGTGGGTCATACGGACGGCGGAATCCGTGGTGTTAACGTGCTGTCCCCCGGCACCCTTGGCCCGGAAAGTATCTACTTTTACCTCCTCCTGGTCGATATGGAACTCTTCTTCTTCTACCTCGGGAACCACTTCCACGGAGGCAAAAGAAGTGTGCCGGCGCCCCTGGCTGTCAAAGGGAGAAATGCGGACCATGCGGTGTACTCCTTTTTCGGATTTAAGTAATCCGTAAGCATTTTTACCCTTAATCAGCAGGGTTACACTTTTTATCCCCGCCTCTATATCCGCAAGATAGTCCAGAACTTCCACTTCCATACCTTTTCTTTCCGCCCAACGCAGGTACATGCGCATGAGCATTTCAGCCCAATCCTGGGATTCCAGCCCCCCGGCCCCGGGGTTAATGGAAAAAATAGCATTGTGGGCATCGTAGCTGCCGGAAAACATTAATTCCAGCTCTAGTTGTTCCAGCTTTTTCTCCAGCTTTTTAATTTTTTGCCCCGCTTCCTCCGTTAATTCCCGGGCTTCATCTTCATTTTCCTGCGTCTCTTCTGAAAGCTGCAATAGCAGCTCGATATCTTCCGCCAGATTTTGCAGCTCTTCCACCCGGTTGACTTCCTCCCGCAAATGGTTGAGCTCCTGCATGCGGGTAGCCGCCCTGGAAGCATCATCCCAAAAAGAAGGATGTGAAGCTTCTTTTTCTAACTCCGACAGCCTGCCTTTTTTGTTTTCCAGGTCAAAGAGAAACCCTCAAATCAGATAAGCGGCTCTGCTGGTTTTGCAACCAGTTATAATTTTCCTTCCCCATGTCTACACACCTCTACTTTTCACACTAATTTAAAAAGACTTATGCCCCACAGCATTTCTTGTATTTTTTCCCACTTCCACAAGGGCAAGGTTCATTCCTGCCTACTTTCGTAGACCTGGCGGGTTCGTTCTTTTGTCCTTCTTCCGCCTGCTCGCCCCGGGCTGTTGCTGTGCCCGAAGAGGCATGGGCCTGGCCGGTGGTGCCCTCGGGTTTTAGCTCGGTAGGCCTGGAAACCACCGACTTCCTCTCCGGTGGCGCTGTTACCTTGACCCGGTAAACCCTGCGTACCACTTCGGACTCGATTTGCTGGATCATGGACTCAAACATGTTGGAAGCTTCCCGCCGGTATACCACCAGCGGATCCTGCTGGCCAAAAGCCTGCGTGTTGACTTCCTGCCGCAGCTCTTGCATGGCGTCTATATGCTCCACCCAGTATTCATCTACCGTGCGGAGCAGCACCACCCTTTCCAGCTCCCGCATTACCTCTTCTCCCATTTCTTCTTCCCGGACCTGGTAAAATGCACGTGCTTCTTCCTGCAGCACCTTCTCCATGCCCTCCGGCTCATACTCCAGCAAATCTTCCGGCTTTACTTTACCCGGGCGCAGAAAATACCTTTCGCCGTATTTAATTAAGCTCTTTAACTCTTTTTCTTCCCAGTAACTCTTATCCCCCAGGTAATACTGCAGGGACCTCTGGATCACCCTGTCCACCATGGTCATTACCGACTCTTTTATATTCTCTCCTTCCAGGACTTTGCGGCGCTCTTCGTAGATTTTTTTTCTTTGGCGGTTGAGTACATCGTCGTACTGTAAAATATTCTTTCTTACCTCAAAATGGCGGGTTTCTACTTTTTTCTGAGCATTTTCTATAGAACGGCTTATCATGGGATGATCTATGGGCTGATCTTCGTCCACTCCCAGCTTATCCATCACCGAAGAGATATTGCTGCCCCCAAACATCCGCATTAAATCGTCTTCCAGGGATATATAGAACTGGGAAGAGCCAGGATCTCCCTGCCTTCCCGACCTGCCGCGCAGCTGGTTGTCAATACGGCGGCTTTCGTGTCGCTCAGTGCCTATAACGTGGAGTCCCCCGAGCTCTACAACTTCCTGGTGTTCCCGGTCGGTTTGTTTCCTCATTTCCTCTATAAGGGTATTTAACCGTTCTTTGTTTTCTTCCCATATTTCCGGGGTTACTTCTGTCCCGTACTCCCTCTGAAGCTCCTTTTCAAGCTTCTCGCGGGCCATGTATTCCGGGTTGCCGCCCAAAACAATATCGGTACCCCGACCGGCCATATTGGTAGATATGGTCACCGCCCCTTTGCGGCCTGCCTGGGCAATAATTTCCGCTTCCCGCTCGTGGTTAACCGCGTTAAGAACATTGTGAGGGATATTCTGGCGCTTTAACATTTTGCTAAGCATCTCCGATTTTTCCACGGAAACCGTGCCCACCAGGAGGGGCTGCCCCCGCTGGTGCCTTTCTTTTATTTCTTCTACTACCGCCTTAAACTTGGCCCTTTCCGTTTTGTAAATACAGTCCGGAAGGTCCTCACGGATCATGGGTTCGTTGGTAGGGACCACCACCACGTCCATCTTGTAGATGTTTTGGAACTCTTCTTCTTCAGTGGCAGCGGTACCCGTCATACCCGAGGTCTTGTCGTACAGGCGGAAGTAGTTTTGGAAGGTTATGGTGGCCACCGTGCGGCTTTCCGGCTGCACCTTGACGTTTTCTTTGGCCTCGATGGCCTGGTGCAACCCGTCGGAATAGCGCCTTCCCCACATGAGCCTGCCAGTAAACTCATCCACGATTACTGCTTTACCATCCTGGACCACGTAGTCGACATCTTTTTCAAAAAGAGAGTAGGCTTTTAACAGCTGGTGAATGGCATGCAGGTATTCTTCCGCAGAATGCCCTTCTTCCTGCTTCTTCCCTGTTTCTTCTTCTATCTCCTTTTCTTCGTCTTGCTCCTCCGGGAAGCCTTCTTCATGGTAATCTTCCTCGGAAAACTCCCCATCCTCTTCGCGGTCAAAACCCAAAAACTTGACTAATTCCGGCTCTCCTTTTACCAGCTCATGATAACCCTGCTGGGAAATGTTCACCACCCTGGTAGCCTCGTCGATACTAAAATAAAGCTCCTCATCAAGCAAGTTTAACTGCTTTTCGTTCATCAGGCGGTGTTTGGTTCTTTCCACCTGTTTTTCTATGCCGGGCTCTTTAAGTAGCTTCAGCAACTTTTTGTTCTTGGGATAGCCCCGGCGGGCCAAAAGAAGCAGCTCCCCGGCTTCTTCGATTTCTCCCTCTTCCCACTTTTTCTGCCCCTCTTCTATAACCTCGTTAACCTGGCGCCTTTGTTTACGGATAAGGTTTTCTACTGTATCCGTCCACCGGCTATAATCAAGGGAAGTTTCTACCTGGCTGCTTATTATTAAGGGGGTGCGGGCTTCGTCAATGAGGATACTGTCTACCTCGTCTATAATGGCGTAGTTGAGTTCCCCCTGGACCATTTCGCTTTTTTCCAATACCATCTTATCACGAAGATAGTCAAAGCCGAATTCGTTGTTGGTGCCGTACACTATATCCGCCCGGTAATTTTTCCGCCTTTCTTTCTGACTCATTCCGTGCATAATTACCCCGACTTCCAGGCCCAAAGTGCTGTAAACCGGCCCCATCCATTCGCTGTCCCTTTTGGCCAGGTAATCGTTTACTGTAACTATATGCACGCCTTTCCCGCTCAGGGCGTTCAAGTAGGCAGGCATGGTAGCCGCAAGGGTCTTCCCTTCCCCTGTTTTCATCTCCGCCACTCTTCCCTGGTGCAGGACTACACCGCCCAGGACCTGGACATCAAACGGGCGCATTCCCGTAGTTCGCCTGGCGGCTTCCCTGACCAGGGCAAAGGCTTCGTGTATTATGTCTTCCCAGGTAGCTCCATTCTGCAGCCTTTCCTTGAATTCTTCGGTTTTTTCCCTCATTTCTTCCAAAGTAAGCGACTGCATCTGTTCTTCCAGCTGATTTATTCTATCCACGTATTTTTTCCACAAGCGCTTGACGGTGCGCTCGTTAGAACCACCCATAATTTTTTTAAGGAGACTCAATGGCATTTCCCTCCATATATCTATCTATCTATATATATATATCTATATATATCCTGACTTCCTGCAAGCTACCGGTACATATTTATCCTGCGGATCGGTGCTGCTTTCTTATTTTACCACCTGACGGTTATGAACACAAGGAGCCCTCTAAAACAGCAGTTAGCTGGTTAGTAAAGAAGAGGTGAGGAGTTGAAATGGTGTAAAAGTACTCTTGTCAAACGGGTTAGTATATATACCTACAATTTGGGACCGAAAATATCTTCCGTGTAATATTATAGTTGTTTTGTGATAATAGGGCAATTTACTTGTTTATAAGAGATTAAAAAGAAGGGATTAAACCCCCGCCTGCTCCAGTATTACAGGCTGCCTTCCACGCCACGCCCCGCCAGTTCATCAGTCAGGGCCCACAGGCCACCGGAAACCAGGGAATGCCCACCCAGTATGACCGGTATGTCGCATTCCGTAGAAAGCCTGGTGAATTCTTTAATCCAGGGATCTTTTATCTGTTCCCAGCGTCCCAGGTCAGAAAGGAATCTCTCTTCTACCGAAGGGTTTAATTTAAAATGGGCAAATAAAACGCGGCTGTCTATAAACGCCACCCGGGCTACCCGCTCCAGGTAGTTAAAAAAAGGGGCCAGACCCGCGCTTTCCATGAGGTGACCCAGAAGCGATTCAACTTCACCCGCTTCCAGCCTCCCCAGGGCTTTCATTCCCCGCTCCTCCGAAAAAATACGTAGCCTCAGCTTGAGGTGGTTATTAATATGAGCAATAACGGGTGCTCCAACCCTGCCCACAAGGGCGGCTTCCAGGTAGTAACCCTCCAGTACTTCTATGGCTTTTTCCAGGGGAGAAAGGTCCAAACCGGAAGAACGCAGCGCCTCCCTGGTTCGGGGGCCTGAAGTGCTTAAACAGCCCAGCACCATGTAATCCGTGGGGGTATCCAAATCGAATAAAACCCCGGAAGTAGGAGGAAGCAGTTCCATGGGAAGGTTGCCGTAATCCCTTAAATCCACCGCCAGGCTGTTATCCATGGCGGGCAAGGGTATCCTTCCCAGGGTTTCTCCCGGTGAAAAAGCTACCAGGTCAGAAGACTGCACGTTATTGGTACAAACCACGGCATCTTCGGAAAGAAGCAAATTAAATATATTATTTAATTCCTCCCGGCTTAACAAGGGGAAAACCGCACTTCCCAGGTAAAGCACTTTTTCCATGCGGTAATGTGCAACCATGCTGTAAAGCTCTTTTCCAAAGTGAAAGGGATAAGTAGAACGGTGAACTTCAACACCGGGAATAAATGAAGCCTCCCTTAGAAGTTCCTCGTAGTTGGTAACCAGCACTACCCTCTCTACTGCCCGGGGAAACTGCAGTAACTGGTGGATATTATCCTGCAGTACCGCTTTCCTGACTTGCAGTAGCTCTTTTTCCACAGAAGAAAGGGAGGCACCCCCTTCAAAAATCACCACGTTTATTTTGTGGGACATTTACTGCTCCTGTAAGAGTTTTTTGTATTAGTATTCGGGCTCAATAAGGCCGTAGTTGCCGTCTTTGCGCCGGTAAAGTACGTTTATAGTCTCCGTTTCGGCGTTCATAAAAACAAAAAAGTTGTGCTCCAGCAGGTTCATCTGGAGTATTGCTTCTTCCACGTCCATAGGTTTTAATAAAAACCTCTTGGTCCTGACTACCCTGGGCTCTTCATCTTCTTCTTCCCCCGGGGTAAGAATTTCGTTTACCGAACGGATACCGCCTTGCTGCAGCCGTTCCTGCAGCTTATCCTTGTACTTGCTTACCTGCTTTTCCAGTTTATCCACCATCATGTCTATGGAAGCGTACATATCCCCCGTTGCTTCTTCGCTCCTGAGAATCAAGCCATTGAAATGCACCGTAGCTTCCACGATATGAGCCCCACCGCCGGCTACATTCAAAACCACCTGCACCTGGGTGTCTTCGTCAAAAAACTTATCCAGCTTTTGCAGCCTTCCGTAAACGTGCTCCTCCAAAGCCGGGGTGACCTCAATATTTTTACCTCTTACATTAACAATCATCTAAGCATGTCCCCCTTTAGACCTTTGATGTTTTAAATTAGTGGTTTTAAAATATACTATTCCCCAGTTTATTAAAAAATCCTGTCTTACCAGTAATAAGTTTCAATATTATTGTAACGAGAAAATGACCCCGTGTCACCACAGGATCATTTTTGCTTGCTAAATGGCTAAACCCAAACTCGCTCACGGAGCTATAACTTAACCACATTAGCAGCTTGAGGGCCGCGGTTTCCTTCCACTATGTCAAATTCAACTTTTTGACCTTCCTGCAGGGTTTTAAAGCCTTCCTCCTGGATAGCGGTATAGTGGACAAAAACATCGTCACCGCCCTCTTGCTCGATAAACCCGTAACCTTTCTCCTTACTAAACCACTTTACTGTACCTAACATGAACATTCCTCCTAAAATCTTTAATTCCGTGAGCTGAGTCTGACTCACTAGTAAAAAAAGATTACCACAATACTTTTTTTATGTCAATCAATCTTGACACTATTTTTAACCGGTATACATATTTTAAATTTTAGCTGCTTTCAATTGCCCATTAAGCCTGAATAACTACTAAAGTATAAAACTAATTGCTCCACCCCTGGACAGCTACTGCAGCTCCCAAAAACCGGGCAGCCCCGGCCTGCAGCAGCAAGTGGGAAACTTCTTCCATGGTAGCTCCGGTAGTCACTACATCGTCTATTACCAGGAGAGTCTTGCCTTCTACAGGGCTACCCTTTTTTAAGGAAAAAGCTTTATGTATATTTTCCCTTCTTTCCCGCCGGTTAAGGGTAGCCTGGGCTTCAGTAGGCCACTTCCTGATCATGGTTTCCAGCAGGGGCAGGTTTAACACGGCAGCTGCTTCGCGGGCCAATAAAAAAGACTGATTGTATCCCCGGCTTTTTTCCTTCCAGTGGTGAAGGGGAACAAAAGTCACCAGGTGGGCCGGCGCTTCCTGGTATACAGGAAGGGAAAGTAAAAACCGCCCCAACATTTTCCCCAGCTCCCCGGAAAGCTGGGGCTGGCGGTAGTATTTTAAACGGAGTATGGATTTTTTCCACAGGCCCCGGTACCAAAACAGCCCGAGTAAGGGATGTGCTTTCATCTTTCCACAGCAACAATTGCTGTTTTCCCGGGATCTGTACCCGCACCAGGGGCAAAACAGACCTACTTTTTCCACCCTGCCGGAGCAAAAATAACACAGCCTCTCATCTTTTACGTTAGCAGGCAGCCTGCTGCTGCAAACAAAACAGCGGGGAGGAAACAGAATATCCAGCAGATGGTCATTTAAATACCGTTTAAGCAACATGCCGTTCCACCTTTCATAATAAACCCTCTTATAAAGCAATTACTATACGTAAAGATAAAGCAATTACTATTATGGGAGGATACCATACAAGAAGCCAGAAACAAGAAGCCAGAGACAAGAGACAAGATAAAAAATCCCCACATGGGGAGTAGGAACTGAAGCATCCAAGTTACCATTGCCCACATAGAACCTGAGTAGTTACTACAAAATAAAAATATAACGGTGCCCCCGGCTAAGCGGGGACACCAGCTGTTAACCAAATTGAATTATAAACTACAGGCCAGCTTTATCTTTAAGCTCGTCTTTTTTGTCCAGCCTTTCCCAGGGCAGATCCAGGTCGGGCCGTCCAAAATGCCCGTAGGCAGCCACTTGCTGATATATGGGCCTTCTTAAATCCAGCTTGTCTATCAAGGCAGCGGGCCGCAGATCGAATACCTCTCGGATCAAGTCTTCTATGTGTCGATCAGATATTTTGCCGGTGCCGAACGTTTCTACAAACAACGATACCGGGCGTGCCACGCCAATAGCATAGGCTACCTGCACTTCACATTTTTCCGCCAGCCCGGCTGCCACCACGTTTTTCGCTACGTGGCGTGCCGCATACGCTCCAGAACGGTCAACTTTAGTAGGATCTTTGCCGGAAAAAGCACCACCACCGTGGCGTCCGTAAGCACCGTAAGTGTCAACCATTATTTTTCTCCCCGTCAGGCCCGCGTCTCCCAGGGGACCGCCTACCACAAACCGTCCCGTAGGATTAACCAAAAGACTGGTATCTTCCGTAAGCAATTCTTTGGGAACTATTTCTTTTACTACCGTATCGTGCAAGTCATTTCGTATTTCCTCCAGGGTTACATCTTCACGGTGTTGGGCGGAAACCACTACCGTATTTAAACGCGCTGGCTTTCCTTCTTCGTATTCCACGGTTACCTGTGTTTTCCCATCGGGGCGCAGGTACGGCAGCATGTTCTCTTTGCGTACGTGAGACAGGCGCAAGGCCAGTCGCTGGGCCAGGGATATGGGCAAGGGCATAAGCTCGGGGGTTTCGTTGCAGGCAAATCCTACCATCATGCCCTGATCACCGGCACCTGTTTGATTGTACTCATCTTCTTTTTGTTCCACTGTTTTAGTTTCGTACGCTTCGTCTACTCCCATGGCTATATCGGGAGACTGCTCGTCAATAGAGCTAATAACCGCACAGGTATCCCCGTCAAAACCAAACTTGGCCCGGGTATATCCTATTTGTTTGACCTTATCCCGCACTATGCGGGGAAAGTCTACATAGCATTCCGTAGTAATTTCTCCACAGATAAGGACCAGGCCGGTAGTTACTGCGGTCTCCGCGGCTACCCTCCCCATGGGATCTTTTTCCAGGATAGCATCCAGGATTGCGTCCGAGATCTGATCGGCCAGCTTGTCGGGGTGTCCCTCCGTAACCGATTCTGAAGTAAACATAAAAGTACCTTTACTCATCGATAACTGCCTCCTTATAGATTGGTGTATGTTTAAAACATAAAAAAACCTCTTTGGGAAAAGAGGCTAGTAAAACTACCTTATCTCCCAGGATAGCTTCGCTTCCTGCGGGAATTAGCACCACTGGCCAACTTGAGCTGGCCTGGTTGCCGGGATTCATAGGGCCCGTCCCTCCTCCACTCTGGATAAGAACTATTTAATTTTGACCTGCAACACACTATTGTATTGTAAACCAGCTTGTTATCCTTGTCAAACTTTACCTGCCTGCCTGTATGCCTCTTATTAATCCTCTGTCTCGCTCAGGGCAAACATAAGCTCTCCTGAAGCTACAACCTTGTCCTGTACCTTGATCTCTCCCTTTCCCTTGCCTGCCGCATCCCGGGTTTGAGTCATACCCACTTCTATAATAAGCTGATCACCCGGGCAAACCACCTCTCTAAAGCGAAATTTGCTGATACCGGCAAAAAGGACCAGCTTTCCCCTGTTTTTTTCCGCAGACAATATTGCCATTCCCCCTACCTGGGCCATAGATTCTACCATCAAAACCCCGGGCATTACCGGTTGTCCGGGAAAATGGCCCTGGAAAAAAGGCTCGTTAATAGTAACATTCTTCAGGCCCACCGCCCTTTCCCCCGGTTCCAGTTCTAAAATACGGTCTACCATCAAAAAAGGGTAGCGGTGTGGCATAACTTCCATAATTTTTCTTACATCCGCCTGAAAATCTTCCACTATTTTCTATGCCTCCTTTTAAATACCCAAAGCCCGGGCCAGTTTATCTGCAGACCGGACCGCTACCGCATCATCCGGCAGCTCCACCAGTGGTTTTCCTTTTAAATCCATATCTACCACATTATCATCATAAGGTATTTCGCCCAACAATTCAATACCAGTTTTTTCAATCTCTTCCCGAAGCTTTTCTGTGTCGCCTTCCTGGCCACGGGTGACCACCAGGTACATTTTTTCCACTTCTATACCTACGTTTTCCACTATCTCCCTGATCCTCCCTGCAGAACGAACCCCGCGGGCACTGGCATCGCTGGTTACCAGCAGGTAATCCATGGCAGGCAGTATTTTGCGACTTAAATGTTCCAGGCCGGCCTCATTGTCCACTACCATACTATCGTAGTTTTTGCTCAGCTTATCCATGTACTTGCGCAGCAGGTCCATGGGATAACAGTAACAACCCGGTCCCTGGGGATTACCCATTACCAGCAGGTCCACCGCTTCGGTTTCTACCATAGCCTGGCTTACCCGGTATTCTACAAACACATCTTTGGTCATACCGGTAGGAACCGCCTGCGGATCCTTAACCTGGGAAAGTATGCTGGTAACCGTATCCTCTACCTCCAGGCCCAGCACCTCGTTAAAGTTGGCATTGGGGTCAGCATCTACCGCCAAAGAAGCCCTGTCACGCCGGTTGTTAATAAGGTGCCGCACCAGCAGAGAAGCCAGGGTAGTCTTACCGGTACCTCCTTTTCCAGCCAGAGCAATTTTTACTGTCATTGGTTACCTTCCCTTCTTTAATAGATTTTATTATAGATTAACTCTACAGCGAAACTTATTTTGCAAAAAATTTTTTAGGTAACTCCTGCATTCCCTATATTTTCATGTTATACCTGAATACCTCCTCCAGGTCAGCCAGGCAGCTGCACGGGTACATGAGCGCTGAATGCTGGAATTTTTCTACCGAAGAGAATTCCTCCCACTGGGAAGCAGGAAGGGGATTAAGCCAGAGCACATCTTTTACCCGCGATTTTATAAACTGGAGCTTTTGTAGAGAATCTTCAAGGTGGGTAGTCCTGGTGTCGCTTACAACTATAACCAGGGTCCTGGAATTCAACCAGCCGGGATAATCCAAACATATACGCTCCAGGGCCTGGGCCAGGTTGGTTCCCTTCCCCCATTCTACCCTCTTCTGCATTACTCGATTCATTACTTCTTCAAACGACAGCCCCTTCTTAAAACAAGAAGTCATGCGGGAAGTTCCCTCGGCAAAAACAAAACATTCCACTTCCTTTACCGCCCAGCTCAAACCGTAAATAAAGGTCATTACAAAACTGCTGTAGCGATCCATGGAGCCGGACACATCCCCCAACACCAGCAGGCGCAATTTTTTCTTTTTTTTGTGCCCGTACTTCAGCTTTACCAGGTATCCCCCGTAGCTTATATTTTCCCGCAGGATCTTTCGCATATCAAGCTTTTTCTTTTTGTAAGTTAATTTATAGCGCCTGGACAGTATTTTAGCCAGTTTCATGGAAATTTTGCGGGATAGCTCCACTACACGGGGTATGTCTTTTTCCGCTATATCCTTAAAATCGGAATTTAACAGGCGGCTGGCGCTGCTATTGTTCCCTGGTTCTGGTGAAGAAAGCATCCAGTCCCAGCCCGGGTCCCCCGTTACCGGCTCGGGCCTGCGCTCTACATGCGAAACCCTTTCTTTCCGGTAGCGCAAGGTACTTTTTACCAGGCTTTCTATCAAGGGCTTAAAAGAAGCATCAACCTTTTTACCCTGCTCCGAATCCCTGATAAAGCTCTTTATTTTTTCCCTGTCCCGGGAAGCAAGCGAAGCGTATACCATTTTTTCTTCTTCTTTCAGGTTTAGCTGCTGTTCCTTGAATTTAAGCTCTTCTTCTGCCATTTTTTTCTTTTCCCGGTAATTTGCCTCTTTTTCCCACCCTTTTTCCAGCTGTTTTTCCTTTTCTGTGGCCGGAACAAAATAACGGTTAAAGGTTTTTTCAAATACCTCCAGTTCCGACGGTTTTTTAACCAGGGTGGCCTTCAAGGCCGATTTAAAGCTGGTTTTGCATAAAGGATCAATATACCGGAGGGCCAGCAGTGCCTCCTGAAGCTCGGAAGTGCCAGCTTTTACCCCTTGCTTTCTTAACATGTCCGTAAACCGCACCAGGTGATCTTCCAACCTGTCCTTTAGCTCCTCCAACACATTACCCCCTATACCTGTTCCAACAATTTGTGGGCACCTGTTTCCTGATGAAATACCTGCTGGTCGCGGTGTGATTTTAAAACCAGGTTCAGTGTGTTCTCTACCAGGGTAGGAGAAAGCTCGTTTCGGTTCAACTCTACCAGCGCATTAACCCAGTCCAGAGTTTCTGCAATTGAAGGCCTTTTCTGAATCTTTTCATCTCTTCTTAAAACTTCTACCGCCCGGGATACGCTTTCCGCCAGCTCTTCCCCTACCTGGGGGCACCTCTGCTTAATAATTTCGGCCTCCCTCTGCGGGGAAGGGTAATCCAGGTACAGGTAAATACACCTGCGGCGCAGCGCATCGGAAAGTTCCCTTTCACTGTTGCTGGTTAAAATAACTACAGGTATATTCCTGGCTTCCGTTGTACCCATTTCCGGGATGGAAACCTGGTAGTCGGAAAGCACTTCAAACAGGAAAGCCTCGAATTCATGATCACACTTGTCTACTTCATCAATCAAAAGAACCACTTTTTGATCCGCCCGAATGGCTTTCAAAAGCGGCCGCTCCATCAAGTACTCTTCGGTAAAAAGATCGTTTTCGCTAAGATGCTCCTTCTGTAACTCCCGGCTCAGCTGGATGCTTATCAGCTGTTTCTGATAGTTCCACTCGTAAAGGGCTTTATTTTCATCCAGCCCTTCGTAACACTGGAGCCGTATTAACTCCATGTTTAAAGCGCGGGAAAGAGCTTTTCCCATTTCTGTTTTCCCTACCCCGGGGGCGCCCTCAATTAAAAGCGGTTTTTGAAGCTGCAGGGCCAGGAAAACAGTTAAAACTGTCTCTTCACCGCATATATAACCAGTTTCTTTTAAACAACGCTGCAAGTCCGAAACATTTTCCGGAATCAAAAAAATCTCCCCTTTTTAAAAAATAGAGCCTGGTACATCATACTATAAATCGCTTTTATACTCAAATCCTGGCGCCAATGTCTCCCGAACCATCGGGAGACAGTATTTTCCATTCACCCTGATTAAAAAAACTTAAACAGGTTGTTCCCATACCGTACACGCAAGGGGATACGCGTTGAGTTTCTTGGCTTAGAATTTTTTAAAACTCTATTCTCTCTTTCTTTTTTCTTCTTCTTCTATCTGTTCATCCAGTTCCAGTATTTTTGCCAGAACTTCCGCTTTTTCGATACCCCTGGCAAGCATGTATTCCCTCAATAAATCTTCCCGGTTCCGGTGCAGTGTGGTTAATATATCCGTGACCAAATTTCTATCCTCCTTCCTTAACTCAACTGTTTGTTACTATATTCTGAGCAAATTATTCTGAAAAAATACGCGTTTTTTTTTAAAAACCGGGGCAAAGGGCAGTAACAAAGTATTAATTTGGTCCAAGCTATATCAATCGTAGTTTTACGGAGAAAAAAGCTGGATTATTCACCCGTAGAACTGTTAAAATAACCTTGTGCAAGTTAAACAGGGAAAGATATTTATACCCAGGGAGGGGAAACATTTTGGTTAATCCTTTGGAATTCGGGGAAACCGTGCTTTTAATAGAACCCCAAAAAAACCGGACTTATATGATCGACCTGTTAGAAGGCAGCAAACACCATACCCACCAGGGTTCAATTGAACATTCCGACATTGAGGGGCGCGAAGAGGGAGAAGAGGTTAAATCCAACACCGGTTGTTCTTTCCTGGTTTTTCGCCCCCGTGTAACCGACCGCATGCTGAAAGTGCGCCGGAAAACTCAAATTGTATATCCCAAAGATGCCGGCTGGTTAATCATGGCCCTGGATCTGTTTCCAGGCGCCAGGATAATAGAAATGGGTATAGGTTCAGGGGCTTTTACCATACTCATGGCCCAGCTGGTGGGAGAGGAAGGAAAAATATTCAGTTTCGACCGCCGGGAAGATTTTATGGACAACGCTCTTACAAACATATCGCGCTCCGGGTACGAAAACAGGGTTAAGGCAGAAATCCTGAATGCCGGTGAACCTTTCCCGGTAGACAATGTTGACGCGGTTTTTCTGGATCTGCCCAACCCCTGGGCAGCCATTCCAGCCGCGTATTCTGCGCTGGCCCCCGGCAGACCCCTGGCTTTAATTGTCCCCAATGCAGAACAGTTAAAAGAAGCAGTCAAGTGTTTAAACGATAACGGGTTCTCTGCCGCAGAAAGTATAGAGCTCTTGGAAAGAAAAATGCTGGTGCGACAAAAGGAGGGAGTGCGCCCCCTGGAACGCATGGTAGGTTTTACCGGATACCTGGTAACAGCCAGGAAAATGAAAGAAAACAAATAAAAATAAAAAAGAGTGGAAAGAAAGAGAGGAGGCAATCTGCCCGACAGGGCCTTTTAAGCCTCACCCTCCTTTTTCCACTCCCGCATATTCCATTAGCAGTGCCAGTGCACTTCATCAGGGCACTTTTATTTACTAAGCGTCTTCCGCGTAAAGACGCTCAATCTCTTCCTGGTAATGGTCTATAACCACCCTGCGCTTTACTTTTAAAGTCTGGGTTAACATCCCGTTTTCCACCGTAAAGTCATCTTTTAAAAACAGGAACTTTTTAGGTATTTCGTAGCCACCAAAAGTCTTTTTTAAATGGGAAGCCACCTCTTGCTTCAACATATCCGTAAAATCTTTATTCGCCACCAGATCTTCAGGTTTGCTGGAAACACCGTTGCTCTGTGCCCAGCGGGCAGAATATTCAAAGTCCGGGACCAACAAGCAGATGTTATAAGGTTTGCCGTCACCATAAATCATGGCATTTGCTACATAAGGCAGCAGCTTCATTTCTTCTTCTATAGCCGCAGGGAAAACGTACTTGCCGTTGGAAAGTTTGAACTGTTCTTTAATTCGACCGGTTATCCACAGAAAGCCATCTTTGTCAAACATCCCCCGGTCACCGGTGCGGAAGCCACCATCCGACATTAGCACTTTTGCCGTCTCTTCCGGTTTGTTGTGGTAACCCTTCATCACGTTGGGACCGTATACAATTATTTCTCCATCCCGGGCACCTTCTTCTACTTCCGATTGATCAATTACCACCTGCTGTCCTTCCAAGACCTTGCCCACACTTCCAAGTCTCCAGGCACCGGGCGAGTTCATGGTAACCGCCGGTGCGGTTTCCGTCAGGCCATAGCAGTCGTAAATGGGAATCCCGATATCAAAGAAAAACTCTCCTATTTCCCGGTTCATGGCCGCGCTAGCCGTAAGCGCTCCCGTAACCCTTCCGCCCAGCGCTTCCCTGACCTTGTCAAAAACAATCTTATCCAAAAACTTAAACTGCATATTTAGCAGTGAACTTGATTTTCCTTCCTGTTCCAGCTCTCTTTTTTTCCTGGCCGTAGCACAAGCTTTATCAAACAGCTTCTTCTTTAGTCCGCCGGCATCACTCATCTTGGCCTGAATACCGTCATAAATTCTATTAAAAACGCGGGGCACGGAAATCAGGTAAGTAGGCTTTACTATCTGCAGGTCTTCCGGCAGAGTCTCCACATCCCGCATAAAGCCCAGTGAACCACCAAACTGGATCCAGTTGTTTAGCTCTGCGCTAAATGCATAAGAATGGGCCCAGGGGAGCATGGACAGGCCTACCTGCTCCTCGGTTAGTTCCGGGTAAAGCCGGTACCCGGCCCGGGAACAATAAGTGAGGTTGCCGTGAGACAGCAGCACTCCCTTGGGAGCCCCGGTAGTACCAGAGGTATAGATTAAAACAGCGATATCATCATGGTGAGGAGTTAACGGTTCTTCGGGGTTCTCTTCTCCCATTTTTTCCAGGGCAGCCAAACTGTTTTCTCCCTGAGAATCAATAATGTATATATTCTCCAGGGTGGGGATCTCTTCCTGGAAATGTTTAACCTTTTCATAAATTTCCGGGGTAGAAACCATCAAAAATTTTATTTTGGCGTCCTGGACAATATACTTCCAGGTTTCCAGCAGCTCTTTTTCGTACATGGGAATAAACCGTGCGTTTCTCCCGTAAGCAGCAAAAGCCAATACCGCCCACTCAGGCCTGTTGGAAGATATTATCCCCACCGCATCGTGTTCCTGAACTCCCATCTGAGCCAGCCCCCCACGAGCATTTCTTATACGACGTCCAATTTCCCCATAAGTGATAGGATCCAGGGAGCCCTTGTTGTTGTGAACCCAAAACAATACATTATCCTTGAATTTCTTTTCACTTTCCTCCCACCATTCCATCAGGTTGTCAGGTTTTTCGTAGCTCCACATTTTAATCCCTCCCCTGTTTGCACAGTAATTTTTAAAAATTTGTATATTTCTAAATTCCGGACTTCTCCGGGTCACGGTATTATTCTCCACAACCTTGCACGATCCTTCTTTTTTCGCGGGCATGGTAAAAATACAATATTGGAAAAAAATTTAGAATAGAACAAATAAAGTGCTCTTGTGAATAATCGACCCACTACTTGAACATGAAGCACAGATGAAATTTGTATATAGATAAGCTGGCCAGTACAAGTAAGTTTCACCGAAGAGGAATACACCCACAGGGATAATGAAAACGACAGGGCACTACAGCTAAGTTTAACCAAATACTTAATTCAAAATAGACCGCTGATGTTCACTTTGTTGTATAATTTTTGTCGTCAATTTGTCGTCAACTGGATATTTTAAGGTTGGATCAAGGGAGAGTACAGAAGAAGGACCGCCTCTTATAAAAGCTAATGAAATAGACGGTCCTTCTACATTTCACAATGGAGCCGGCAATCCGATTCGAACGGACAACCTGCGGATTACGATTCCGCTGCTCTGCCAGTTGAGCTATGCCGGCTTGCATCCTTATTTTAACCCATAAACCCCGTCATTTCAAGGGTTTATGGTTGTCACTTTATCTGAAAAATTATTCCCGGAACCAAAAAACATTAAATAAATCTTTTCATGTGCTCACCGCTCCCAGTAAAATTAAAATAAGCTCTCCTTTTTCTCCTTATCATCCCTCTCTTTGCTTGAATACAAGTTAGTCTATAGTTTAATATTCATTATTATAGTGGTATGTGAAAAACTCTCTATAATAATCAAGCACCTGAAATATCAGGTGCTTGATTATTGGTTCAATCGGGTACTATTCTACTTACACATAATCACACGATAATGTGTATAAAGTTTTTACATACAATATCAGCGGCTACTACAAGTACACTCGCATTTTTACCCTACAAACAGCCTTCTTGCTAAAACTGCTTCATCCCTGTTACAACCCACAAAAGCTCTCTTTATTACTCCTCCCGTGCAGGGGATTCGGCTTCAGATGTGCTCTCCTCTGCTGAATTCGCCTCGTTTTTTTCTTCCGGCTTTTTCTTC
>PWGO01000023.1 GCA_003554525.1 Syntrophomonadaceae bacterium
GAAGTGCTGGAAAAGATAAAAGACAGCCTGGAATAACTGTTAAACCAACGCCCCGGGGCAAGAAAAAATGCACCGGGGCGTTGGTTAATAACAGCGAATTAAAATATTGGAGGCAGGCAGGAAAATTCCAATTTCAAGTGAAATAAAATAGATAAGTTAAGGTTTAGAGTTAAATAATTGTGTAAGGAGGTTTTTTAATAATGAAGAAGGAACCTGTGGAACGGCTGCGGGCAAAAAAGAGCAGGCTAGTTAATGGTATATACTATCTGTCTAATATGCTGATTATAATACTGGTGCTATCTTTAATTGCCCCGGGTTGTTTTGGTGAAGAAAAAAATTCCGGCAATGAAAAGAATAATTCTAAAACAGCAGTTGAAGGTGAACTAGTAGAAATACCGGATGATGTATTGAGAGGTTCCATAAGTTATAGACTTGAAATAGACGAAGAAAAAATTACCAAAGAACACATGGAGGAGATAAATTCACTTGATATAATAATTGGTCATCTTGGTGGCCCAAACCCAGTCATAAAAGATTTAGCCGGTTTAGAATATGCAGTTAATTTAAAACAACTTGTTTTGTATATGGAGAGTAATTATGTAAGTGATATAACTCCTTTGTCAGAACTGAAAAAAATAGAGACACTTAGAATCCAGGGAGGAAATGTTAATAATGTAACACCGCTGGCTAACTTAAAAAACCTGAAACGTCTTGATCTTAAAGTAAATGTAGTAGAGGATGTAAGCCCGCTGGCGAATTTAAAAAATTTGGAAAATCTTAATATTAGTGGTAATGAAGTGAAAGATGTAAGTCCACTGGCGAATTTGGAAAACCTGGAACGTCTTTATCTTGTTAGTAATAAAGTGGAAGATGTAAGTCCGCTGGCGAATTTAAAAAATTTGGAACATCTTAATTTTAATGATAATAAAGTTGAAGATGTAAGTCCGCTGGTGAATTTAAAAAACCTGGAGAGGTTAAACATTTCTTATAACTCAATAAGAGACATAGAGCCTCTGTTAAATTTAGAAAACTTGGACAGACTAAATATTACAAAAAACTATATAGACACCACCCCCGGCAGCGAGTCTATGGAAATAATTGAAGAGTTAAAAGACAAAGGGGTTAAGGTAGAGTATAAACCGCAGGAGGAAAATATAGAGGATAATCATGTTTTATCAATGGAGGTGGAAGGCCAGGGGACTATAGAGCCGGAACCCGGGAAGCATGTTTATAATAAGGATGATAAAGAAACAGTAGACCTTGCTGCCGCTCCGGCAAAAGGGTGGGAGTTTAAAGAATGGAGAGGCGAAGTAGAAGATACTAAAAGCAAAGAAACTGTTATTACCATGAATGATGACCGGGAAATAGTAGCTGTTTTTAAAAGAACCGACAAAGCGGAAGCAAACTTGGGTCGACTTTATGGTGCTGACCGCTATGATACTGCCGTAGAAATCAGCCAGGAAGCCTTTAAGCAAGACGGTAGCGCTGAAACAGTAGTTTTGGCCCGTGGCGATGACTTTCCCGATGCCCTGGCGGGGGTGCCACTGGCGCACAGTCTTGAAGCCCCTATCCTGCTTACCCGCACCAATCAACTTTTGGAGACGGTCGAGGAAGAGATTGTACGTCTTGGTGTTGAGGAAGTGTATTTATTAGGTGGGCAGGCGGCTTTGTCAGAAGAAATAGAAGCCGGCCTGGAAGAGATGGGTTTGCAGGTAGAACGTATAGGAGGAGAAGACAGGTATCACACTGCAAAAATGATTGCAGACATTACAGCGCCGGCAGGCAGTAACAGGGCGATAGTGACTTCGGGGCTGGAATTTCAAGATGCGCTTATTGCCTCGCCTTATGCGGCGGCTGAAGGTATGCCGGTTTTGCTTACCGCATCTGAGCGGGTGCCTGCTTCTACCCAAAAAGCAATGGAGAGCCTGGGTGTACAGGCAACTTTGGTATTGGGTCATACTGAAAAAATAAGTGATGAAGTTATGGAGCAGTTACCGGATGCGGAACGCGTAGGTGAACCCGCTCACTACAGCAATGCGGTAGAAGCTGCCCGCTATTTTGATCCTCCGGAAGAAGAAATATATCTGGCTACCGGGGAAAGCTTTGCTGATGCAGTAGCAGGCGGGGTGCTGGCTGCATTCAACCAGAGCGGCATATTGCTGGTAGAAGAACCCGTTCCCCCCGAGGTAACCAACTACCTGGAGGAGAGCTCCCCGGAAAAGATAACTGTATTTGGCGGGCCGGCAGCAGTTGGTCAAGAAATAATTGATGCACTTTTTAGATAGCAATTTTCAAGGAGACAATTTTGTTTAAGAGGTTGAAGAAACCGGCTTGAAAACCAGATACTAAAAATATTTTGGTTGTTGCCAGCTTGATCGCATGCACAAGTAAATTTTTAAAAAAGTTGCCCGGCGGATCATGAACAAAAACAACCTGCTTTTAAATCATGGTTTTAGTTTTTCAATATCTTTTTTGGATAGCCCGGTACAGCTGGCTATGGTTTCAATGTCAAAATATTTGTCAAGCATCTGGCGGGCAACTTTTTCGATTCCTTTCTCCATACCTTTCTCCATACCTTTCTCCATGCCCTTCTCCATACCTTCATTTATTAACTGTTCGGCTATACTCATAATTATCTCACTCCTTTCCGGTGAAATGGTTTTAGCGGCTTCCACGATATCTTCCAGTTCAATATCTTTGCGCGCGCTTATGATATACAGCACCAGGGTTTTATAAAATTCTATTTCCTGTTCCGGTTGGTCAACTTGTTCAATATTAATGGTTACCGACTTAAACGCTTCTAAAAACTCTCTTGTATCCTTATTTTAACCATGTATTTTAACAGTTGCAGTGCCGTTTGTGGAGATTGGTAGCTTTTATGTTCAAATAAAAAGTGCGCCAGGGGGACGGTTCCATCGTCTTCCCGGTTAAGGTGCGGGGACACACCTCCTTCGGAGGAATGTCCCCATCTGTCTCCGCACAGCTAAAGGTGACGCTCGAACCGTCCCCGCAGGCGCAACATGCTTCTTAAATTACCCTTACTTGGCTTGAGTAGTTACACCACATTTAGATATTTTCTACTTCATGATTTTCTACTTCATGACTTCA
>PWGO01000188.1 GCA_003554525.1 Syntrophomonadaceae bacterium
GATGTCGTGCACCAATATTGCTGCTGCCCCCATAGGGGGAGGAAGATATCAAGGCACCAATATTGCTGCTGCCCCCATAGGGGGAGGAAGGTGTCGAGACACCAATGTGGGTGCTGCTTGACATGGGAATTGGGAGGTAGGAGTTAAGAGAAAAAGAACCCTGATCCTGTTAGCTAAGGGTAGCCACAAGCTGACCCGGAAGTTCATCGCGGTTTTCGCGGGTTACTTCAACCAGCCTGGCATCCGGGCGGTTTTTTATAGAATCACAGTAACTGTTGGGGCGAGGCATTATCGTAGCCAACACGGGAAAAGGGGAGTCCATTGCCTGAAGTACCACGTGGTAAAATCTCTCGGAAAAAAGCTCCATTTTGCCTATTTCATCAATTAAAATAAACACCCTGTTTTTACTACAAAGCGCATCTTCTATTTCCTGCACAAAACTCTCCATATTTTCCGGTTTTACACTGTAGCGCCCTACCCGGTAAGGGGTAGAAAAATTTACCGCGGCCAGCTCCTCCCTGTTGCCCCCTGAAAGGGATACCAGCTCAAAACCAGTGCGCTTGCCCGAATGGCGGATTTCCCTGGTAATAAAACCGGCCACCTCCCCCGGCAACTTCCGGGAGGTTTCCTGGAGCACAGTAGTTTTTCCAATACCCGGAGGACCGGTTATCAGGACATTATTTTCTTTATTATCCCTATTTTCCCCGGGTACCAATATTAACCCTCCTGAAACATTTATCTCCAGGACAGTATAACTACAGGTACCTGGAATTAATTCTTTTTACGGTAAACTACTCCCCGGAACACGGCTATGGTGTTAGAACTGCTCCTGTCTTCCACGCTAATGCTGTAAATACCGGTGGAGCGGGTGAGATGCTCTTCCCGAGCCGATGCTTCCAGCACACTTCCCGGCTGGCTTGGCGCCATAAAGTTGCAGCTTACCTGGAGCGCTACTGCAGTCCCCCGCGTATTGCTGGCCAGCCCAAAAGCAGTATCAGCAAGGGCAAAAAGAGCGCCCCCGTGAGTAATGCCGTGAAAATTCACCATATCCTCTCTTACTTCCATCCGCACCCGGGAATAACCCGGGGAAATTTCCAGTAGCTCTATCCCCAGGCTCAGGGGAAAACGGTCTTCTTTCCAATATTTTTCCATCAATTCCTGGCACTCCTGCATATCACCATCCACCTTGTTCGGTAAAAGCAGTTTCTTTTTTAATTTCTTTTATCCGGTTGCTTTCGTCCATAAAAAGTACACGGGGCTGATAGTTGTTTAACTCGCTGCTGTCAAACATGGCATAACTAATAATTATTACCGTGTCCCCGGGCTGTACCAGGCGGGCCGCCGCACCGTTAAGGCATATGTCTCCCCCTCCGCGGGGACCTTCGATGACGTAAGTCTCCAGCCGGGCCCCGTTGCTGTTGTTTACCACCTGAACTTTTTCGTAAGGTAGTATATCGGCCTGTGCCATTAATTCAGAGTCAATAGTTATACTGCCTATATAGTTCAGGTCCGCCCCGGTTACGGTAGCACCATGGAGCTTGGATTTACACATAGTCCGCAGCAACAGCTACACCTCCAGTAACATGTTATCTATTAGCCTGGTTGAACCAATCTTGACGGCAAGCGCTATAAGGACATTTCCCTTTACCTCACTTATTGAAGAAAGATCATCTCCATTGACTATTTCGGCGTATTCCAGCTGCGCAAGAGGCTCCCCTCCTACTTCATCTTCTATGCACTGCCGTACAGTTTCAACCCTGTATTCCTTATCTATATAAACCAGGTCCCGGGCTTTCGACAAGGCGCGGTAAAGCACCCTGGCCGCCCGACGTTCCTCTGGCGAAAGGTAGCTGTTGCGTGAACTCAAGGCTACACCATCTTCTTCCCTTATTACGGGCCCAACCCTTACTTCTACGTTCATGTTCAGATCCTCTGCCATCCTCTTGATGGTTAACGCCTGCTGGGCATCTTTCTGCCCGAAATAAGCCCGGTCCGGCTCTACCAGGTTAAAAAGCTTGTTCACCACCGTGGTAACCCCCCGGAAGTGTCCCGGTCTATTTGCGCCGCAGAGCCCTTCCGTCAGGCGTTCTACCTCTACAAAAGTAGCGTAACCGGGAGGATACATATCGGCCACACGGGGACAGAACATTAAATCGCCTCCCGCCTCCCGGGCTTTCTGCAGGTCGCTTTCCAGATCGCGCGGGTAATCCTCGTAATCTTCGTTTTCCCCAAACTGGATGGGGTTCACAAATACGCTTACTACCACCACGTCATCCTGGCTGCTGGCGCTTCTTACCAGGGAGAGATGCCCCTCGTGTAAAAAGCCCATGGTCGGCACCAATCCAATCGATTTCCCCTCTTTTTTGGCTTTCTTTACTTCTCCTCTTAAATCGTCCAGTTCCCTGACTATTTGCATAAAAGAATAACCTCTAACTGTTTTACGAGCCCGGCTTATTATCCAGTTGATTCAAAATTTCTTCATCCATCTCAAAGCAGTGTTCACCCGCCGGGAAACCGCCGTTTTTGACTTCTTCAACATAGGCGCGCACCCCTTTTTCCATTTCCTTCCTGGTCTCCACGTACTGTTTTACAAAGCGGGGGCGCTTCCCGGTATACAGCCCCATAACATCGTGGTAAACCAGTACCTGGCCATCACAGTGTTCCCCCGCCCCGATGCCAATAACGGGTATAGAAATACTGCGGGTAATTAACCGGGCTAATTGCCGGGGAACACATTCCAGCACTATACCGAAAGCGCCTGCTTGTTCCAGTATCCTGGCGTCTTCCATCATTTTTTGTGCCGTCTGCAGGTCCTTGCCCTGCACCTTAAATCCGCCCATCTGCCCTACAGATTGAGGAGTCAGGCCAAGGTGACCCAGTACGGGTATACCCGCCCCGGTAATCCCTTCCACTGCTTTGGCAATTTCCTTGCCGCCTTCCAGTTTTACGGCGTCCACTCCTGTTTCCTGAACAGCCCGACCGGCATTGGACATGGCCTGCTCCCGGCTTATCTGGTAGGTCATAAAGGGCATATCCAGGACTACCATGGAAGTGCTTGCTCCCCGGGCTACAGCCTTCCCATGGTGTATCATATCTTCCAGGGTAACAGAAAGTGTGTCTTCATAACCCAAAACCACCATTCCCAGGGAATCACCCACCAGGATCATGTCCACGCCCGCTTCATCCAGCAGCTCGGAAGTAGGGTAATCGTACGCGGTAAGCATGGTAATCTTTTCTGCGGCTTGTTTTTTATTTTTTAAATCTATTATACTTGTTTTTGCGGACATTTTTTATTCATCCTCTCCGGTACCTTGCGTCCTGTCCAGGGCTTTCCAGATTTTACGCTCTTGCTCGCCGGTAATACTTCCTTTCCTGCGCGCCACTGCGGCGGTATGCACCCCCAGGCTAATATAAGTTTCCACCAGGTGTTCCATGTTTTCCTCCATGGCGGCTACATGCGCCTGCAGTGTAGAAGCGTCTCCCCTTTCCACGGGACCGGTAAGCGCAGCCGGAACCCCCACTTTCTTTACATTGGAAAGGGTTCCTTCAATCAAAGGCATTAATGCAGGAAGCGCATCTTCCCTGGAGATTCCCGCCGCTTCCATCATTTCCTTCCCCATATCCATCAGGGTTATATAATAGTTGCAAACTACACAGGCCGCAGCGTGGTAAACAGGTTTCATTTCCGTGTCTATGGTAAGGGGATGCCCTTCTATATCCCGGACCATTTTCCTGCCCAGTTCCAGGGCTTTTTCATCACCTTCCAGGGTGAAATAAGAACCCGGGAGATTGCTTACTCCCTCTTCTACACCGGGAAAAGTCTGCAGCGGGTGAAGCGACATGACGGAGGCACCTACCTTCCCGGCCCGGTGCAAAACCTCCGAAGAATGGGCCCCACTGGTATGTAAAACTACCTGCCCTTCCCCAAAACCGTTTTCGTCGGCAATTTCCTCCACAACTGGCTTAATTACCCTGTCCGGGGTTGCAACAATTACCGTGGAAGAAATAGAAGCAAGTTCGGCAGGAGTGTTAAACGAATCCGTACGCAAAAAAGCAGCAGCTTTCTCCGATGACACACGGGTCCGGCAGTATATCCCGGCCAGGGGATAGCCCTTATCCTGCAGGGACCATCCCAGCGCAGACCCCACATTTCCCGCACCAATTATTCCTACAGCTTGTTTCAAAAAATAACACCCCGGTTATCTACTTTACTAGATGTTATCATGTTATCAATACTATTGAATACTATAATTTTAACTTAGCTGCAGAAAACCGTCAAGACAGGAAGGGGAGACCGTAATTTATCCAAAATTATTATACTCTTTTAAAAAATAAGTAACTTGACTCAGGAAAAGGTAAAATATATTTTATTATCAGGAGGGAGGTGCTACTTGATTACTTAACAAATTGTTTTTATTTTTTCATGATTTTTTCTCGAAAATGTCGTAAAATGTAATTAAGGAGCCGGGAGGAAAGGAAAATGCAAATGACCGGAAATCCACAAAATCAAGCCGGAGGCAACAAAGCCGCGGCTGTTAAAAAAACCGACTGGTTTTCCGTAATCATGAGCCTGCTTATGCTAACCGGCTCAATAATGTGCATTTATGTTTTAATCCTCTTTATACAGTGGAAGTTTTTCTTCTGGCAGCTATTGTTCTGGCCTGTAATTTGCATGGCGGTTTCCCTGGGGCTGGCCGTGTATTTCCTGCAAAATATTACTGCGGAAGAAACAGATAAAACCACCCGGGGCAGTATAGAAATATACCACGACAGCATTGTAATTTCCGGGGATAAAGACCGCAGTAAAAAAGTTATCCATTTTAACGAGCTAAAAGGTTTCCGGGCTACAGCCCATAAATTATTTATCTACACCAGAAACAAAAGCTCCGCCGTAGAGCTGGACCGCAACCTGCTTACCCCCGACGGAGAAAAAATATTAAAAAACGCCCTGCAGGAAGCCGTGCAAAAAATCTCTTTCTCCAAAAATAAACAGTAGTAAAATAATAAAAATTTATTTATAATTAATATCAATAATTGTCACATAAAAGAAGGTTTTATCCCCGTTGATAAAGAAATAATTACTGTGTACCTGAATTATTGTACAGTAAATAAAAAAAGCAATACTGACAGGTTTTCCGTAACTGGCCATTTAATTTGGTGATCATTATCAATTTATTAACAATTCAGGAAGGTGGTGTTGGCCCTTGAGCGAAGATGTAAAAATCCTGGTATGTGACGACTCCATGCTGATAAGAACCCAGGTGCAAAACGTACTTACAGGAGCCGGAGGTTATGAAATCTTTCATACTACCAACGGGGAGGAGGCAGTTAAAACCTACCAGAAAGAAAAACCCGATGTGGTCCTGCTGGACCTGGTAATGCCCGAAGTAGGAGGCCTGGAGTGTTTAAAACAGCTAAAGGAGGTCGATAAAGAAGCCAGGGTAATCATCATGACTTCCAGCGGAACCAAAGAAAACTTGCAGGAAGCCCTGAAGCTGGGGGCTATCGACTTTATCCAGAAACCAATGGACGAAGACAAACTCCTTAGCATGTTAGAAAAATTTAAAGGCAGGTGATACATACATGTTTGATAAGTTCTTTGGCATTTATTTGCTTAACAAAAAATTAATCTCCAATGAAGACATGCAAAAAATACTTCACCACATGAAAAGTACCCATATTAAAATCGGAACCCTGGCCATAAAAGAAGGTTTAATGACCGGCACCCAGGTAGAAGAAATCAACCTTCTCCAGAGATCAAAAGATAAAAAATTTGGAGAACTGGCCATAGAAAAAGGGCTTATAAACCAGAACCAGCTGGAAAGCCTCCTGCAAAAGCAGTCAGAGGAATCCAACTTGCAGCTGGGGCAGGCCGCGGTAGACCTGGGTTATTTAACTTACAAGCAGCTGGACCATGAACTTAAGAATTTCCAGAATGATGCGGGATTCTCGAATGCCCAGCTGGAAGCTCTAAAAACTGGTGACCAGGAACAGATTGTGCGCCAGTTTATTGATTTTGACAATCCCGTATTTTACGAGTACGTTTCACTTCTGCTGCGGAATATTATACGCTTTTTGGATCAACATCCCTGGATAGAAATAGAGGAGTCCTTCCAGTTTCAAAAAGACCCGGCGGAGGAAGTGACTGCTTACCAGTATCTAGATAACGAACAAAAGATTTTCACCGGTATCGCCATGGATGAAAAAACTTTTAAAACGCTGGCCGCCCAATTTGCCAAAATGCCGGTGGAAGATGACAGGCTGGCCGAAGCTTCTATAACTGAATTTTTAAACCTGCATAACGGTATTTTTACCGTAAACATGTCCAACCAGGACAAAAAATTTGAAATGTCACCCCCGGATATTAGCCGCAACAAGTTGCCCGGAGATATGGAAGTAACCGGTGGAAAATACCAGATTGACATCAACACCAGCCTGGGGAAAATTAAACTGATACTGGCTTCCTGAGAGGAATATTTTTCCGGTGTGTTATAACTGCAAAACCGGGAGAGGAGTGTCTGCCACTCCTCTTTTTATTTAGTCACCATAACTTTCCTACCGGCATAAGTCCCCAGGAAGGAAACCAGAACAAAGAAAGAAACGCTCAACAGGGTGTCTTCCGAAGTTCCACCGTGCAGGAGATATTCCCACGGTATTCTCCCGCTTTTGCCCACCTCCTGGAAAGAATCCGCTACGTACCTGGTAAAAAAAAGGTTGAAATAAAGCATTATCAGGGCGGAAAGGCCCAGTGCAAAAACCAGGTTAGAGCGTACCAGCGAAAAATAATCCCCACCGCGCTGCCAGGCGGTTACCAAAAAAGAAGCTGCACCGCAAATTATTAACGGGATTAAAAATACCAGGATAAAATATTGCCAGTAAAAAACAGAAGGCTGTACCCACCTGGCATATCCCAGGGAGAAAATAACCAGAACTACGGCTGCCAGATAAACTGCAATTGTGCGAGTCATGGCCTACCTCCTATCAAGGAAAATGAACAGCTCCGTCATCCCACAAAAGTACTACTTCCGTTAGCAGCGGACGGGCTTCGCCGATAAAAATATTCACTTCCCTGTCACCTTTCCCGGCTTCTATAAATACTTTTTTATCTTCTAATAAAAAAGTGGTACGGTAATCCCAGCCTTTTTCCTGAAGCTCCGTCAAATACCACCATTTTACTATGCTGACCCATTCTCTTTCTTTTCCTTCCCAGTACTTTTCCACCGGCGCAGTAGGGCTCACAGTAAGTATAATTTCTTTGCCGCCTTCAACTTCATTAACCGCAATCAACCTCATTATTCCTGGCATCGGATATTTTTTTACATCAATACCTTCTTCTTCCAGTCTTTCCCGTACAGAAATAGCAGGCTTCTCACTAAAATATTTCCACTCTATTTGTTTAACCATCATCTCCCGGGCGGCACTATTGACTTCCGCATCATCCCGTTCCTGTCCGCCGCAGCCTGCAAAAAAAAACATCTGCAGTAAAGAGAACAAAATAATAAAACCACATTGTCGGGGCTTCACTATAAACAACCCCCTTTTTTATCTAATTCAACGCACCGTCAAGATTATCCTTTCTTGTCTTGAAGCGACGGGTAATTATTTGATTAAAAACCGGGCAACACATCATTTTTAAAAAAAACAGAGGCCACACAAATATTAAATTAAAACCTTCCCCCATTTTCAGGTTAACAGGGGAAGGTTTGAGGATGGAACAGGGCCTGCCTCTCAAGAATTCTACTTTTTCTTTGCTTGATCTATAGCTTGATTTATACTTCCTTGCTTAGACTGTGTTTTACTTCATTTATAATGATGTGTTTAGATTGTTTTTAGACTTTGTTTAGACTTTGATTGTGTTTAGACTGTTGCCTGCTGCTTAAACATGGATTTTACTTGCTGTATATCCTGTTGGGATGCCTGCTGCGCCGGCTGGTAATAACCTTTCTGCTCCGCCATCTGGTAAAGCTTATACTGAAACTGTTCATCAGCATCCCTTATCTGCTGAAGCGACTGCCGTAAATTCTGGTTAGAAGTCTGGGCTATACTGGAAGCGTATACCGTAAGGCTGCTGTTAATCATGGAAAGCACATCGTTTACCATATCTTTTTCCTGCATCATCTGTTATCAAATCCTCCTTTAACTCAAGAATGACATTAGTTTCTGCATGGTTGAACGGGCCGACTGGGCAGACTGCTCAAACATCTGCTTGATCTGCGGGTCAGTGCACTGCTGCGCGTACTGGTCCAGTTTTCTGGAGGCAGTGTCGTGTGATCCAATAAGGTGCCTCAAATTCTGCAGTTCCTGTTGATTGATTTCCATCATCCTGACCTCCTTTTTTGTTTCTACGCCTTTTTGTCTCTCTACCTCGTTACCTCATCACCTCGTTTGCCTTTTTTATTTTAACCGTAATTAATTTTTTTATGTAAAAAAACAACCACCCAGGTAAAGACACCCTGACTGGAAGTCAGAAGCAAAAGTCAGAAGTGATAAAAAAAGACCCCGGAAAGACCCCGGTAAGTTTAACCGGTACGTTTTGCCTTGTATTTCAAATATTGCTCCAGGCTTATTATTTCAAAACCTCTTTCCCTGATACCATCTATTAACAACGACAGCGCTTCCACGGTAGGAAAGCGGTTGGAACCTTCGCTTTTTAAAATAGATCCGCCGTCATGGAACAGGATAATATCCCCGGAGGACACATTTTCTATTAACCTGCGGGCTATAACTTCACCTTTGGCCCGGGGATGCCAGTCCTGAGAAGAAAGGCTCCAGAGCACCAGTTCCTGGCCCATGAGCCCGGCAAGGCGGCGAAGCCGCATATCGTAAAGTCCTCGCGGCGGCCGCAGGTAGTGAGGATATCGCCCCGTATGCTGGAATATGGACAGGTTAGTGCGCATTACCTGGGAGGCAAGCTGGTGCGCAGGTGTATTTGGAACGGTTATGTGGCCGTGTGTGTGATTCCCCACCTCGTGGCCTTCTTCAACAACCCGCCGGGCTACCTCCGGGTATTTTTCCACCTGGCTGCCTACCATAAAAAAGGTGGCACTGGCCTTTTTTTCTGCAAGTATTTTTAAGACCAGGGGTGTGTAAATTTCACTGGGCCCGTCGTCAAAGGTAAGTACCACCCTCGCCCCGGCAAAAGGGTTTTTACGTATAATATCGGCCTGTGTGCCAAATCCGTGATAAACATAAAAATACGCTATTCCCAGCATGATAAAAGCGGTAAGCACTACGGTAGCGCTCCCCAAAAAAATACCGCTTAAAGCCGGGTAAGGTATAAAGTAAGCCAAAACGCGGGTAATAAAATAACTGACTACCGCTGAACCGGAAATAAATATAAGAACAATTAATCCCCTGACAAATAAATCCAAAAACCTTTTAAGCATGGCAATATGCTCCATTATAGTAAGTATAAATACATTTCGCCCCGGCCTGCAAATTCCAATAAAAGCGGGCCGGTTGCCTGCCCGGCCGGGCTAAAGCTCTATAAGTTCCTCTACCCGGAGGCGCAGGGTATAATTTTTACCTTTCCACCACAATTCAACTTTACCATCCTGTAAAGTGCCTTCCACAGGATGGTCCAGGTAAATTTTTATTAACCGGGAACGAAGCAGGGGTTCACCGTCCTGACTTCTCATATCAAGCAGGGGAGTTTTGAAAGGGGAAGTATCGTTTACCCTCACCTGCAGCAGTGCATCATCCGGTACCGGGCCCGCCGTGGGAGGGGAGGCAAGCAGTTCTTTATCCCAGGTGTCGGCCCACTGAACATAACCGTAAACCTGCCTGGTGTCCGGCAGGATATAGCGGAAACGCTGGTAACGGCACAACAGTATCTGGGTGATCCAGGCAGAAGACATGCCAAACTGTAATACAGCGGGATCCCCCGGGCCCCGCGAACTCCATCCTACCTGACCGCTTCCGGCGTTGTAGGTTTCATAAAGCCCCCCGGAACGGGTTACCACCTGAATAATTCGCCGGTGTAATGTTAGTGATTCTTCAGTATAACCGAAACGAAAGAGTATTTCCAGGGCTGAATAGTTGTTTATCATCCAGATTTGTCCCCTCCAGTAGTACCCCTCCTTGGAATAATTATGCGTAGAATCGTCAAATGATACGCTGGGAATACCGTGTTGACCCCAAAATTTACCAGGATGCAACAGGTAGTTTTCAATCACTGCTTTTATTTTTTTTATATCTCTGCCGGCTCCTAAAAACGCCGGCCACCATATTACCGGGGTAAATACGCGCACCATTTTTCCCTTGCGGCAGTCCAACCAGGCGCTATCGGGAGGTGACCATAGCTGCCGATCAATCATCTCCCCCAGTTCAATAGCCCGGTAATAGTACCTTTCCGCTTCCCCCTTCTGCTTCGCTTCCCGGCATAAACAGGAAAGGTTCAGGTACGACTGGTAAATCCAGCAGTTCAAATCTACCGCGCTTAAAAAACGTGGCATTAAACCTATAATAAAGCTGGGCAGAAAGCTGCGCGGGTAAAAGCGGGGGCTATCGTCCAGGCCCGATTCCAGGCCGTTAAGGTAAGAAAACAGTCCGTGGGGCAGTTTCCGGTTTTCTTCCCACCAGCAGAGGTTCCGTTTTAAAAGAGGCAACACCTCCTGCAGGAAACTACAGGCCTCATCATCGCAGGCAAAATGAAGGTAGGCCCGCAATGCAGCCCAGGACTGTAGGGGAGGTTGGGCGTAAAAATTCAACACCCCGCGCAGGGAATCGTCTATTTTACTGGGAACCCGGTTCCACTGTGGCCCGGAAAATATAGTTACACCGTTCACCCTGATTTTTAATTTATCCGGGGCGGGTTTCCCACAGTTACCTTCCAACTGGGTAAGCAGTATATCCGCCGCCTTCCGGGAATTCCATTCGCTTATGGCTATTACATGCTGAGGAGTATCCCAACCCCATATAAATGGGAAATAAACCTTGGAAGGAAGCGACCCCCACCGGCTCATGCCGCCCCGCGGGGCATAAAGATTGTTTTCCAGCGCCCAGGCTGCCAGCCGAAATACCCGGGAGTCTTCTTCCTGTTGTTCCCACCCGGCCCCCGGCGTCGGCAGCGTTTTCTCAAATTCCCTCCGGCGTTTTTCCACCCCTGTTACCAGGGATTTCATCCTTCCCCGGGCCGCTTCTGCATCTTCTATTATATTTCCGTTTAAGTCCGCAGAAAACGATATAATCACCGACCAGTTAATTTTTTCACCTGCTTTAACTTTCTCCCAGGAGCCCTGCAGCTCTTTTCTGCCGCTGCAGCCCCCGCTGGAGGGAAGGAAATACGCCTGCATTTTCAAACCAGGCACCCGGTGCAGGTTGGTTAAAAGCAACCCGTCGCCACGGCGGCGTATAATTGTTCGCCCGTTTAAATGGGGATAAGGGTTTTCCACGTCCCTGCCCCCGGGGGGCATTAGTAAAAAAGCCGGTTTGACTTTTTGCACCCGCCCGGAATGCCGGCCCGATTTTACTTCTTCCCCGTCGCGCCCACCGTCTTTTACTTCGGCTTGCAAAACTGCAAGGTTGGTCTGCAAGAAAAAAAGCCTGGTACGCAGTTCCCATCCCCGATCAATAACCTGTTCTTCAATACAATAAGGATAAAATTTAACTTTCCTGCTTTCAGGAGAACGGAAAAACAACTGCCCGCCTTCGCCGTAGAGGAGAAAAGCAAAATCGTAAAGCCGCCCGGCTCCCAGGGAGGTAACCGTGGCATGAAGGGCGGTACATGCAGCGGATTTCTTTTCCAGAACGGATTTAAAACCGCAGTGACTTCCCATGTCGCTAAGGGGAGAACCGCTGGTACTGCCCGCAATATAATACGGGGTGCCCGATACCTGTGCACGGTACTTCCAGGGGCGGGGCAGGTGGTGCAGCTGTAAGCGGTATCCCACCCATATTATAATTGCTATCAGAATAACCAGGATAAAATGCAAAATTACCCTTCTTTCTCTTTTCTTTTATCACCTCTAACCTCCAATGTAGTCACAGTGAACTACCCCCGCTTTCGCTTCACTTAGAAGCGGGAGAATTCTTGGCGATTTAGTTAAATTCTCACCACCAGAGCAATTATTATTATTTTATTTCTTCAAATGAAGGAAGGGCGGATACGGCTACCGGAACCATATACCGGTTATTTTCCACTGCCTCTTCAAAATCCCTCATATCCCTTATCCCTGTAGTAAAGGGGGCTATTTCTACTGTGGCGCCGGGCAACTCGTGTTTATTGATCATATAGCGAACCAGGCAGGTATTGGGCTCAAAAAAACTGCCCGTTGCCATTTTGCCGTACCCGGAATAATCGCTCATTTCCCTTACCATGCGCCGGTTGACTTCCAGGTGTTCGCCCTCCTGCCCGTAATACCAGAATATAAACTGACCTGTACTGTGGTAGTCCAGCCCCAACCTGAAATCCCTGTCCTCGTCTTTGAGTAGCTGTGCTACAGCCCGTGATTCCGGCTCAGAATAAGGTTCTTCTCCCAGGTGATTCTGGTAGGAAGGTTCCAGCCTTACTTCTCTCTGAGATTCTACATGAGCCAGTTCCAGGGTCTCTTCCCAGTTAACATTGTACTGCCTGTTTAAATCCACACCCCTTATGTTGGCTTTCCAGCGGGTAAAATCGTCTCCCATGCCAGATTTATTCATGCTCAACAACTCTTCTTTCCTTTCAGGATACAGGGAAGGGCCCTTCTGCGCCAGTCTTACCCCGTCGGGGTTCAACATGGGAATAAACCATAACTTGTATTCTTCCAACAGTTTCTGCATGGTAACTCCTTTTATCATTCCTTCTTTTTCGCTTAATTCATTCCCTTCCTGGTAATAGTCACCGGCATAAGTGCGTGCCTGCTCCACCAGTACAGGAGTAGTTATCCATTCCCTGGCGTGGGCCGCACCTACTACTAAAATATCCTTGTTTCCACGGCCTACTTTTATACACCATAGAGGCACCCCTTCTACCGAGTGGCCTACCTGGGTAAGCCCGGTGATTTCGCTGTATTGTTCCGTGATGTCACGCAAATCGTCCACCATGTCAAAGTAAGTGTACAGGTGGGGATCATCAACTTCTTTTCTTTCCATCTCGCTTCCATCTTTTAGCCAGTAACCCCGATACAGTTTATCTTCTGTTTCATCTTCTTCTCCTTCCGGTTCTTTTCCTCCCCCGAAACCTCCGGGCCACGAAAGATTCCCCGGTGCAAATAAAAGCAGCAGCCAGGAAAACAGTACCAGGCATAATATTATAATAAAATACCTGCCCCTGCTAAAAAACAAGTTATGTACCACCGCCCGTAAAAATCCTCCCGACGATTTCCTTTTCCGCCGCACGGAAGTTTCCCTCCTTACTTAGCTTGTAACAAATACAGATAAATCTCTCCGGGTAATTATATGCGGAATAATCGTTTCATTTAATTTTAATTTTACCACACAAGACGACAAAATGTACTATCATCTTCTTCATCTCCTTTCTATTGTTGGAATCATATATGGAAATAAAACCTGTTATTTATTTGCATTTTCGCGGTTTACAAAACTAGCACTACAGCAAAAAACCCGAGAAGCGGAATCACGTAGGAATGGTTCGGGCATCCCCGAAGCAAAACGGAGGGCCGATGGCAAGACAATGAATGAGACGGTGGAACCGTCCCCGTGTCGCACAGCAAAAAACCCGAGAAGCGGAATCACGTAGGAATGGTTCGGGCATCCCCGAAGCAAAACGGAGGGCCGATGGCAAGACAATGAACAATGA
>PWGO01000165.1 GCA_003554525.1 Syntrophomonadaceae bacterium
AGTTTTGCCGCGGCCTGAAGCCGCGAGCACGGAACATTTTATGCGCAAAGCAGCGAGCGAAGGTATAACACAGACCCGAGGCGCCCCTGGTGCTTATTAGAGATTAGTGGTTAGAAAAGAAAAGACTTCCTTCAAAAAGTAAGACGAAAGAGGAAAGACGAAAGAGACAAGAGGCAAGATAAGAAAAGCCCCACTTTGCCGTGAACCGTTGGTTTTGAACGTCTTACCTCAAGTGGGTGCCCTCTTAGGCGCTTTGTATGTCCCCCCTTTACGGGGCTTATACTCCACACCTAAAGTCCAGGCTCCCTTTTAATAGATGTTAGCTCAAAACTTTCCGGTCTTCACGCACAAAGCAGGGCTTTTTCTTTGTATTAAGATAATAGCATAATTATGCCTTACACACAAGGTTAAAGCTTACTTCTACAACAATTTGTTACGGCTACAACTTAAAATACGAAAAAGGAAACACCGGTTAAATGTCGAATTAAATCTCCAGGAGATAGCATAACCTAATACAAACAATTTTATGATTTTCAGGCCTGCTTGTTCTTGGAGCTTTTTTATTTTAAAGGAAAGGAGGTACCATATTGACTATACTGGCAAAAGACATTATGACCTCGCCGGTAGTAACCGTAACTCCGGACACCCCTTTAAAAGAAGTTGCCGCCATACTGGAAGAAAATCATTTTAGCGGAGTTCCTGTTGTTGATGAAAATGAAGCACTAATCGGTATTGTTTCGGAAGCGGATATCCTCCACTATACCCAGCAAATTATCGGCCAGCCTATCAGGAAACCTTACAAACTTTTAACCGAGGATATGGAAGTGCTGCACGTAAACGCCCTGAACAGGGGTGTAGAAATGTTAGAACTGGTAGCGGCTGCCACCGTAGAAAAACTTATGTCCAGAAACGTGGTGTCGGTTAAGGAAACAGCTCCAGTAAACAAAGTAATACAGATCATGAACGAGGAAAATATCAACCGGGTTCCGGTAGTCGACGAACAGGGGAAAATTATTGGGTTGATATCCCGTGGGGACATTATCAGAGTGCTATCTGAAAAGTGGGATGCCCTGTCTGAATAGTAGCTCAAATTAATGATTATTCTAAGCTTCAGGAGGTGCCGTAATGAATCGCCCTATATACGAGGGAGGAATGTACAATGTCCTGTCTGATAAAGAAATCAGGCAAATACACGATACCACCATAAAGGTGCTGGAAGAAGTGGGTTTTGAAATACCCCACGAGCCGGCTCTTAAACTGTTTAAAGAAAACGGTGCCAGGGTAGATGAAGAAACCCACCGGGTGTACCTGACCAGGGAATTTATTTCTCGCACTATCAAACAGGCACCCGAAGAGTTTACTTTTTACGGAAGAGAAGAGGGCAAAAGTATTGTTATCGGGGGAAAAAGGGTACATTTCGGAACCGGGGGGCTTGCCCTTTACGTTTTAGACCTGAACCGGGAAAAGAGGCCTTCATACGTAGAAGATATCTCCAACCTGGCCCGCTTGACCAACAAACTGGAATACGTAGATTTTTATATTATTCCCGTATACCCCCACGATTTAAATATCGACACTGTTGATATAAGCAGTTTTTACCGCGCTTTTAAAAATACCAGCAAACCTGTAATGGGGGGAATTTTAAGTAAAGAAGGCCTGGAAAGCGTAATCGACATAGCTTCCACCATTGCCGGAAGCCTGGACGAGCTCAAGCAGAAACCTTTTGTTGGGTTTATCGCCTCCATCACCAGCCCCTTGAAGATCAGCGAGGACCAGGTAGAGTATCTTATGGAGGTTGCCAGCTACGGGCTGCCGCTTGCTACTTCTACAGCACCCGTTGCAGGAGCCACTTCTCCCATAACCCTGGCCGGCACCCTGGTTCAGCAAAACGCAGAAGCGCTGATGGGAGTAATTATTAGTCAGCTGGTAAACCCCGGTACACCCGTACTTTACAGCGCCGTCCCGGTAACCATGGATATGAGGACCATGTCTTTCTTGATGGGCAGCATCGAATCCGGGTTGATGAATGCAGCCATTACCCAGATGGCACATCATTACCGACTGCCCTGCTATATAACCGTGGGGACTACCGATTCCAAGCTGCCCGATGCACAGGCAGCACACGAAAGCGCTACTACTTCCATGCTGGCCGCCCTGGCCGGGGGCAATTTTATTCATGAAGCCATTGGGCTCCTGGATGGAGCCATGACCGCCTCTTATGCCCAGTATGTAATAGATAACGACATAGTCGGAAGCTGCCTGAGGGCCCTGAAAGGTATAGAAATAAACGAGGACAGTCTTGCCCTGGAGGTAATTTCCAAAGTAGGTCCGGGGGGCAATTTTTTATCGGAAAAGCATACCGTGAAGCACCTGCGCAGTGAAAGGTATTCGCCACTGACCAGCGACCGCCAACATTATAAAACCTGGCTGGATGCGGGAAGTAAAGACAGCTGGCAGAGGGCGGAAGAAATAGCCAATAACATGCTGGAAGAAACAGAAAACATCACTTACATCGACGAAAACACACAGCAGTTAATCAAAAACAAATATCCTCATTTGCAGTAATACAACAAGAGGTGGGGTATTACCTGTTTTGACCATGTAAATCCCCCCGGGAGAAATTCCCGGGGGGATAATTGGCTTAATGAATTGCTTTTTACTCCATGAGATCAGGTTCTTCGGTTATCTTCCACTCACCATCTATTTTTTCTAATCCCACTTTTTCTTCAACAGTTTCCGTAGAGACATCATCAATTACTTCTAAAAATTCTTCTATTATTTTTTCTTCCAAATCTTCTTTGCTTAATTCTTTCATATCCGGATCCATCATCATTTTATTTGTAACTTCTAGCATCTTTTTATCAATATCATCCGTGCAGGGCGTAGTTACTTCAACTACTACGGTAGCAATACCATTGTCTATTTCCTGGCTCTGCGTTTCTAAATTCATTACACCTAACATTGCCTCAACAATCTCTTCTTCTTCTTCAGCAGGTACATCAAAGTCCTCTTTTGACTGTCCGTGCAGATAACCTTCCGCAGTTTCAAAGTCACCGTCCTGTAAAGCGGACCAGAACGCTTCCACTACACCTTTTGGCTCATTTGTATCTATGTCGTCACATCCTACTGCAAAAAAAGCCATTACCAACATAAGTGAAAACACAATACACCAGATTTTTTTCATACTGCAATATCCCTCCACAATTTTTTAAATAAATTTCAAATATAAAACTTGGTTACCGTTAAATTCAATCCGCCATAGTTATTGCCGCAGTAAAATTAAACCCCGTAATATTCCTTGGGAGTCTGGGGATTTTCTCTAATCATGAATACCAGTATGGGAAAAGCTATGCCTGTTACTACCCCTAAAACGGTATAAAGTATCGCGTTATCGCTGTAAAGGTCGAATATGATATAAACAAGAAGGACGTAAGCTGCCAATAAAGCCAACGAAATTAAAGGCGCCAAAAGAAAGTTAAGAACAGGTATAGAACTAAAAATCGTTAATAAAAAACCGCCCCCGAGGAAAACTCCCAGCAAAAGTAAACCCAGGTTTTGGCCTTCAAACTTCTGCCCGGAATATTCCACCCTTCCAATAATCAAACCTATTACATAAAGCTGCGCGATGGGGATAAAAGCAAGCCAGGCCAGATCAATATCCCTGTTAACCGCCATGCGGTAAAAACCAAAAGCGCCAAGAACATACAAGGCCAAACCAATAATGCTTACCAAGAAAACCGCTATAAGTCCTCCAATTGCACATACTCCACAAACTTCATCCACGATAAATACCACCTTTCTTTTCTGTTTTATTTTCTAAAGTGCTTTCATTTTAAAATTATTCTACAGGGCATTAAAATCTCCTGCTAATTTAACATTATTTTACCCGGTATTCATTAACTACTATGCTGTAATTTGTCTATATATGCCAGCACTTTTTCCAGGCTTATCACGTCTGCGTACCTGGCTTGAATATCCATGAGGTTAACCTCGTGAGGTATGCGGGAGCGGTCCGCCACACATTCACGCGGAATTATTGTGCGAAAACCATGCTGCATGGAATCAACCGCGGTAGCTCTTATGCACCCGCTGGTTATACAGCCGGTTATAATAAGAGTGTCTATTGCCTGCGCAGTCAACATGGAAGCAAGGGGGGTTCCATAAAAACAGGAGGCGTATTTTTTAACCAGAACCGGCTCCTCCGGTGCTGCTTCCAGGCGAGCATCTATTTCGGAAAATTCGCTACCTTCCAGGTAATTCTGCAAAACCGGAACTTTTTTCAATAAAAGGCCCCCGTCTTTGAGGCTGGAATGATAAGCTATCACCGTAAATATTACCGGCAGATTTTTGTGCCGGGCTTTTTCTAAAAGCGCGGCGGTACTATTAACTTCTCTATCCATATCCGCACCAGCGGGCTTGTCTTTATCAGTCAGGCCTTTTTGAAAATCCACCACCAGCACGGCCGGCCTGCTGCCCGGCCCAATTTCTTCCGCCATTCCCTGGCCATGGTAATAATTCATTATCTCCCGCAGGGCACGGTTAATAACTTCCTCCTGCAACTCTCCTCTCTCCTTTTAGCGTGTCTTTTAGGGCTACTTTTTTTCTTCCTCCTGCTTGACCTCTAATTTTAGCTCTCTTAACTGCCCTTCTTCCACCGGGGAAGGCGCTCCAGTCATAAGGCAAGTAGCACTGGCCGTCTTGGGAAACGGTATTACTTCCCTGATACTGCGATCGCCGGTTAAAAGCATTACCAGCCGGTCCAGGCCAAAAGCTATCCCGCCGTGCGGAGGAGGACCGTATTCAAAGGCTTCCAGCAGGAAGCCAAACTTTTGTTTTGCTTCCTCAGAAGAAATATTTATCAGAGAAAAAATCTTTTCCTGCAGCTGGCGGTCATGTATACGTATGCTTCCTCCCCCAATTTCTACTCCATCCATAACCAGGTCATAGGCCTGGGACCTCACCCGAGAAGTATCTGTATCCAGGAGGGGAATATCTTCCTCTAAAGGAGAAGTAAAGGGGTGGTGATTGGGATCGTAGCGGCCCTCTTCCCGGTTGTAGTGGAAAAGAGGAAAGTCTATAACCCAGGTAAAATAAGGTCCCGGCTTAAATTCCAGGTTCAGCAGATCGGCCACGTAAAGCCTCACCTGTCCCAATACTTCACAGGCAGTCTCCCACCGGTCAGCTACAAACAGTAGAAGATCTCCGCTTCCTGCTTCCAGGAAATCCGCCATCCGTTTTAATAGCTCCTCATCAAAAAACTTGGTTATAGGTGATTTCCATCCCTCTTCGGTAATCATTATCCAGGCAAGACCTTTTGCACCCCATTCACCGGCTTTTTCCGTTAGTTCGTCAATTTCCCTCCTGGTAAGTGAAGCTCCCCCGGGCACTTTCAGGCCTTTTACTACTCCTCCCTTTTCCAGGGCCTGCTGAAAGACCCGGAACTGGCTTTCCCCGGCCAGGTGGCTAAGGTCTTTCATCTCCAGTGGAAGCCGCAAGTCGGGTTTATCCGAACCAAACCGCTCCATAGCTTCACTGTAAGGCATCCGGGGAAATGGCGTAGCAAGCTTTTCCCCATGCAGGTGTTCCCACAGGTAAGCCAGCATCTGTTCCACTAATTCGAATACAGCCTCCCGGTCCACAAAAGACATTTCCATATCTATCTGGGTAAATTCCGGTTGGCGGTCCGCCCTCAGGTCTTCGTCCCGGAAACAGCGGGCTATCTGGAAATAACGCTCTATACCGGAAACCATCAGAAGCTGCTTAAACAGCTGCGGAGACTGGGGCAGGGCATAGAATTCCCCGGGATGATGGCGGCTGGGTACCAGGTAATCCCTGGCCCCTTCCGGGGTGCTCCTGGTAAGAAAAGGTGTTTCTACTTCAAGGAAACCTTCCCCGTCTAAGAAATCCCGAACCAGCTTTACCGCCCGGTGCCGGGTCTGCAATCTTTGAAACATCTCGGGGCGGCGCAAATCCAGGTAGCGGTAACGCAAGCGGAGATTTTCATCTACATTAACATCATCCTCCAGGTAAAACGGCGGAGTCTGGGAAAAACTTAAAACAGTCATGTTTTCCATCAGCACTTCCATCTCCCCGGTTTTAAGGTTGGGATTAACCGTTTCCGGTGACCTGGCGGACACCTCGCCTTCTACCGAGATAACGTACTCGTTGCGCAATTTCTCTACCTCATGGAAAAGCCGGCTGTTTTTTTCCTGGTCGCTAACCAGCTGCACCACGCCGGTACGATCCCTTAAATCTATAAATATAAGTCCCCCGTGGTCACGTACACGCTGAACCCAGCCGGAGAGTTTTACTTTTTGGCCACTGGTATCTTTCCCAATATCTCCACACCAGTGTGTTCTTTGATTGCGCAATTACCCTTCCTCCTTCCTGTTCCTGGTTTGTTTCACTACTGACTGCAGATCACTTTCCAGCCGGGATACAGGAAGCTCCTCCTGTTGTCCCGTATTCATGTCCCTTAAGGTTACTATCCCCCTGGTTTCCTCCTCCTGGCCTGTTATAAGCACATAATCAAACCCTTTTTTGCCGGCGTATTTCATCTGCGCTTTAAGGCTGCGTCCCATCAGCTCAACTTCTACAGTACAGCCGGCTTTTCTGGCTATATCGGCTGCCTGGAAGCCCGTCGGAAGCTGGTCATCGCTGGAAACCGCAACAAAAACAGCCGGTGCTTTCTTCTGCTGCAAGAAAGTTTTATCCATGGAAAGCAGGAGCCTTTCAATTCCCAGGGCCACACCCACAGCAGGAACTGTAGGGCCGCCCATGTGTTCCACCAGGTTGTCGTACCTTCCGCCCCCGCCAATGGAATCCTGGGCTCCCAGCTCTGTGGATACAAATTCAAAAGCCGTCCGGGTATAATAGTCCAGCCCCCTTACCAGGCGGGGATTCTCTTCTCCGACAATTCCCAACCGGTTGAGTATTTCTTTTACTTCCGCGTAGTGCGCACTGCATTCCGGGCAAAGGTGATCAACCATGACCGGGGCATTAACGGTGGCTTCCCTGCAATGTTCTTCCTTGCAGTCCATGATGCGCATGGGGCTGCTCTCCAGGCGGCCGGTACAATCACGGCACAACTTCTCCCGGTTGTGTTCCAGCACTTCTTTTAATTTCCGGCGGTACACGGGACGGCATTCGCTGCAGCCCACGCTGTTTATTTGCAAGGTTACATCTTCCAGACCCAGCATACCAAGCAAATCAAGGGTGAGTTTTATTACTTCCGCATCAGCCGCGGGATGCCCGGAGCCAAAACACTCTACCCCATACTGGTAAAACTGGCGGTACCGCCCAGCCTGGGGCCTGTCATAGCGGAACATGGGACCGTAATAATATAGTTTTACCGGCCCGGGACCTGCGTTTAAATTGTTTTCCAGGTAAGCCCTTACTACCGAAGCGGTTCCTTCCGGGCGGAGGGTCAGGGAACGCTCGCCCCGGTCTGTAAATGTATACATTTCTTTGGAAACAATATCCGTATCTTCCCCTACACTCCGGGCAAAAACCTCCGTACTATCAAAAATGGGGACTCTTATCTCCCCGTAACCGTATTTCCAGGAAACTTCTCTTATTTTTTCCTCCAGGAAATGCCATTTACGGCATTCTTCCGGGAGAATATCCCTGGTCCCCCGGGGCGCCCTGTATTTCACTCTTCCACCCCCACAAATATATTCCTGCTGTACTGGCCCAAACTTGTAATGCGGATAATATTTCTTTCCTGCAGGCTACTCTTCGTATTCCTGCCGCAATTTCTTTATTTCGCTTTCTTCCATCTTTAAAGCGCGAGCCACTTCTTCGTCACGGTTTATACCGCTTTCAAAATACTCCACCAGCACTTCTTTCATGTCTTCGTGGTTCCTTCTTTTCTCCTTCAACTTGTTTATCCACCTGGTCAGTTCATCAGCCATTTTCACCCTCCTACAGCCGTGTTTAGAAATCGTTGGTAACTACTCGGTTATTTATGCACAGTGGGTGGAATATAAAAACCCGCGGCAAAGAAGTAATACCAAATTCAAGGCTACAGGCTTTACCCCCGGTGTCAAGTCAAGTTGTATATGCCTGCCCCGGGCGCCTTGCAAGCATTTTTAGCCCAGGCAGCAATATTATATTAAAAATTTTTCTTGCTGTCCAATAATATTGTAACCGGTCCATCGTTTACCAGGTCTACTTCCATCATTTCCTGGAATCGGCCCGTAGCCACGGGAAGACCTTTTTCCTCCAGCCTGGAGCAGAAAAGGTGGTATTTTCTTTCCGCTTCCCCCGGTTCCGCAGCTGCCGAAAAACCGGGGCGTTTACCTTTCCGGACATCACCGTACAAGGTGAACTGGGAAACACAAAGCACTTCCCCAGAGATATCCGCAACTGAAAGGTTCATCTTCCCGGCCCCGTCTTCAAACACGCGCAGGCCGGCCACTTTATCCACCAGGTAATCGAGGTCTTCTTCAGTATCCTCTCCCCCTACTCCTAAAAATACTACCAGCCCCTTTCCTATCCGGCCGGTTATCTCTTCTTTTGCTTTTACCCGTACTTCCGCCCTGCTTACCCTCTGCAGCACCGCTCTCATCGCTACACTCCCTGTTATTTTTATCCGGTTATATACCTGCGCACTGTAAACACGTCATCTATTTTTTTAACCCGGTTCATCACGTGGTTCAGGTGAGCCGCGTCTTTAACCACCAGGGTAAGGTGGATAATAGCCATGTTGTTCTTATCCGTTCTTCCTTTCACTGCACTTATGTTAACCCGGTTTTCGCTGATGGAAAAAATCACTTCTGAAAGCAGGTTGGGTCTATCTATGGCGGTTACTTCAATGTCTACCGGGTAATAGCTGTCCCTGGTTTCTTCCCAGGATACATCCAGCTGGCGCTGGGAAAGATTATGCTCCTGCTTTAAGTTGGGGCAGTCTTTACGGTGTACAGAAACTCCCCTTCCCCTGGTTATCAACCCGGTTATTTCATCACCAGGCACAGGGTTGCAGCAGCGCGCAAACCGGACCAGGAGATTATCCAGGCCGTGGACCCGCACTCCTTTTTCTTCACGCTTTTTGCGCGGCACTACCCTGGCCCTGGAGGGTAGCTGCACTTCCTTCTCTTCCCCATAACGCTTGCGGTATTCTTCGCGCAGCCTCCCTATTACCTGCTGCACCGTCACTCCCCCGTACCCCACGGCGGCATAAACATCTTCCACCGACTGCAAGTTAAACCTGGAGCCTACTTCCTTGATAAAATCTTCTTTAAGCAGGGGAGCGGAATCTATGTTCATACGGCGCAGTTCTTTCTCCAGTAGCTCCTTGCCTCTTTCAATATTTTCTTCTTTTCTCTCTTTTTTAAACCAGTTGCGTATGCGGTTTTTGGCCGCAGAGGTTCTTACCATTTTCAACCAGTCGCGGCTGGGGGCCCCGTTTTTGCTGGTTATGATTTCTACTATATCTCCCGTTTGCAGCTTGTAACTCAAGGATACCAGCCGCCCGTTAACCCGGCATCCGGTGCACTGGTTACCTATGTCCGTGTGAATGCGGTAGGCAAAATCCAGGGGCACCGAACCCTGCGGAAGGTCAATAACATCACCTTTCGGGGTAAAAACAAATACTTCATCGGTAAAAAGATCCACCTTCAGGTTTTCTAAAAACTCCCGGGCATCCCCGTAATCTTGCTGCCACTCCAGGAGCTGCCTCAGCCAGGACAGCTTTTCTTCAAATTCCTTGTCGTTCTTGGTTTTTTCCTTGTATTTCCAATGAGCGGCAATCCCATACTCTGCGGTGCGGTGCATCTCCCAGGTTCGTATCTGTACTTCCACCAGCTCGTTTTTGGCGCCTACCACCGTGGTATGGAGCGACTGGTACATGTTGGGCTTGGGCATGGCAATAAAGTCCTTGAACCTGCCAGGTATGGGTTTCCATATAGTATGCACTATTCCCAGGGCCCCGTAGCAGTCTTTTACCGTATCTACCAGTATGCGGATTGCGGTCAGGTCGTATATTTCCGACAAATCCTTGTTCTGCTCTTTCATTTTCAGGTATATGCTATACAGGTGCTTGGGCCGTCCCTGTATGTCTGCCGGTATGTTGGCTTCCTGCAGCTGGTGCTCCAATGTTTTGATGGTTTCCTGGATAAACTCTTCCCTTTCCTGGCGCTTTTTGTCAAGTTTCTCGGCCAGGCGGTAATATTCCCCGTGCTGCAGATAGCGAAAAGCCTCGTCTTCAAGCTCCCCCTTCAACTTGTAAATTCCCAGGCGGTGGGCCAGCGGGGCATATATGTCCAGCGTTTCCCGGGCAATTTCCAGCTGCTTTTGATAGCTAAGGTAACGCAACGTTCGCATGTTGTGCATGCGGTCGGCCAGCTTTATCAGGATCACCCTTATATCCTTGGCCATGGCCAAAAACATTTTACGCAAGGTTTCCGCCTGCTGTTCTTCTTTGGACTTGAATTGAAAGCGGCTCAGCTTGGTAACCCCGTCTACCAGTAGGGCTACTTCTTCGCCAAACCCACTTTTTACTTCCTCTACTGTAACCGGGGTGTCTTCTACCACGTCGTGCAGCAGACCACCTGCTATGGTTATATAATCCAGCTCCAAATCAGCCAGTATAAGGGCTACTCCCAGGGGGTGGGTAATATAAGATTCTCCCGATTCCCTCTTCTGATTATAGTGAGCTTCCATGGCGAAATGATACGCCTTTTCCACCACGTTCCAGTCCTCTTCGCCCGGTGAATAGAAAAGTATTTTGTTTTTTAATTCTTCCAGCTGTCTTTCCTTGACTTCCACTGATCCTCCCCCCCTTTGCTGACCCGGAAGTAATCAAAGATCACAGAAAGAAGATATACATTGAAGAATATCCTGGTCCGAAGAATCCAGCATAAAATCTTGAAAACCAGCACAGCTTTCCTGCAACTCTATAGCTTCCCGGTAGGTTTTGGAATCGGCAAGCTCATTTTCGCCGGGAATTGAAAAACAGGGATTAATAAACCATCCTTCTTTCCCGGCCATTATTATCCCCGTTTCTTCCAGCACCTGCCAGCAACGCTGTAAAAGTGAACTGCTGCCCTGGAATATCCTTTTCTGCCTGAGATCCTCCAGATCCCGCTTATCAAAAATCCTTTCCCCGGGGAAATGCTCCCTCAAAACTTCACAAAAACCGCCAATAGTTCCCTTTGAAGGCAGTGCCGCCTCCAGTATTTTGTGGTTAACTTCCCTGTCACTTCTATTATACAACAAGTGGACCCTTAAAAAAGAGAGGTTATTACAATTTTCCACTATTTTTTGGACAATTTCTAACTGAAGCGGCAGGTGAAATAAAAACAGATCGCAAACATCACCTTCCATCACACCTGTATCCAGGTGGTTAGAGTAAAACATTACCGCCCTTTTTCCTGTTCCGGGATACTTCTCTATTATATATTGTTTTCGTCTCCCGGTGCCAGTATAAATCAAGGGGCAGGAGGAATGAAAAACCGCCCGGTTCAGGTAGGACAACCTGTCTTCAGCTCCCCGCCGGTCAATGATTTCTACGCTGCCATTGGTTTCTCCGTCTGCAAAATAAAAGTCTTTTACTTCCAGGTTTAATACCGGGCGTTCTTCCCATTTCCCGTTTTTTACCGTGAAAGCAAGGTCGAGCTGCCGACCAGGGTTCAGTCGGGACAGATATTCCTTCCCGGAAAAAATAATCGGTTCAAGCTGGTTGTTTTCACGAGATACCCTGAATTTAAGATGTTTCTTATCTTTCCCTACCAGCCTGCAGTCATCCAGGAACCATCCCCTGCTGGAAAACAGGGGAACAGGATTTCCTGCCCCGTGCGGGGCCATTTTATCCAGGTATCGGGCCAGCTCCAGGTTTATTTCAGAGGCACCCAGCTCTCCTTCCAGGCGCAACCTGGGTACCAGGTCTTCTTCGCTTAACCACTCACTGCCAAGCTGGTTCAGCTTTTCCCGCAGAAGGGGAATATTTTCCGCGGGCAATGAAAAACCGGCTGCCTGTTCGTGGCCTCCAAAACGATCCAAAATAGTTTCACACTCTTTTAACGCGGCGGTAATATTAAATCCCGGTATACTGCGGGCGGATCCTTTGCCCGATTCCCCGTCCAGGGCTATCAGGGCTACCGGGCGGTAATACAGGTCCAGCAACCGGGAAGCTACTATACCGATCACTCCCTGGTGCCAGTTTTCCCCGGCCAGCACAATTACCCGGCTTCCCGCTCCCTGCGGGTCCTGCTCCACCATGGCGCGGGCTTCCTCCAGGATCTTCTGCTCGGTGTCGCGCCTGCTCTGGTTTTCCCCCCGCAGGAATTCCGCTATCTCCAGGGCCTGTTCTTCTATTTCCCCAAGCAGCAGTTCCGCAGCCGGAGCAGCGCTTCCCAGGCGTCCCGCCGCGTTCAAGGCAGGGGACAGTATAAAAGCAAGTTCGTAAACACCCACCTGCCTTTTATCTATACCCGAAGCTTTCATAAGAGCCCGGAGCCCCGGCCTGGTATTATTGTTTATTTGATCCAGCCCAAAACAGGTAAGCACCCGGTTTTCTCCCAAAAGTGGCACCAGGTCAGCTACCGTCCCCAGGGCTACCAGGTCCAGGTACTGGTAGGGGTCAAAACTATCCCCGATAACCTGTTGCAAGGCACAGATCAGCTTGAAAGCCACACCCGTACCGGAAAGCGAATTCCAGGGATAGGAGCAATCCTGCTGATGGGGGTTTATAAGCGCTACGTGGTCACGGGAAATCTCCAGCGGATAATGGTGATCGGTTATTATCGTGTCTATACCTAACTGCCGGGCATAAGCTGTTTCCCCGGAAGAATTGGTACCACAGTCCGTAGTTATTAAAAGTGAACAACCTTTATCTTTAAACTCTTCCAGGGGCTCTTTTTGCAGGCCGTACCCTTCCTGGAAACGGTTGGGCAGGTAATAATCAACCTCCGCGCCTGACAGGCGCAGGGCCGAAGTTAACAAGGCAGCCGAAGCTATGCCATCTACGTCGTAATCACCGTAAACAGTTATTTTCTCTCCTTTTTCCAGGGCCTTACCAATACGGCTAACCGCGGATTTAATACCTTTAAGTTTCCAGGGATCGTGCAGGTGTTCCAGGGAGGGGCTCAAAAAACGGCGGGCTTCTTCCGGGGTGTCAATCCCCCGGTTAACCAGCACCCTGGCTACCGGGGAGGGAACCTCCAGGTGAAAGGCTATTTCTTTCTCCAGCTTCTCCCGAAAAGGAGGTTGGTGCCATATTTTGGTCTTGAATGCCATATGATCTATATCCCCTCTACCTTTTTCTATTATTTAAAAATTCACCATCCGCTCTGGCTGTTCCTTCCGGTAAACCTGATTTGAAAATTCAAAATATAACAAGAAACATATGAGAGTATGACTTCTTAGAAGTTGGAAGTTAGAGGTGGGAAGTTAGAGATGAGTAAAAGCCCCCCACCTTTAATTCCTCACCAGGGGCTGATCGTTATACACACTTGACACCGGCAAGGGAAGTAGTAAGGCAAGTAGTGTTGTTCCGCTGGCGGGGTGTGTCGGCTCGGTCTCGTATCGGTCGAGGGCCACAGTTTCAGCTCAGCCTTTGCCTCAGCGGGCTTCCCTCATATCAAGAAGCCAGAAACCAGATACCAGAAGCAAGAAAATAAGCCCTTTTTTTTATTCTTTTCTTGTCTCTTGCTTCTTGCCTCTTGTTTCTTGAAGCCGGCCCGCTTCGGCTGTCGGCTTCGCTGACTG
>PWGO01000069.1 GCA_003554525.1 Syntrophomonadaceae bacterium
AACATATTTATATCCTGACTAATTCTATATTAATTTAGAGAAGGGAAGCGGCCGCTTCCCTTCTCTAAATTAATATAGAATTAGTCAGGATATAAATATGTTTTATAAATTAAAATGGAAAAAGTTGCCGTTCTTTTATTTGTTCAGAGCTTGTTCAGAAGATGTTTAGGGAGGGATCTTATTATCATATTAAAAGAGCTACTACCTGAACGGGTGCCAGCATCAGGTATTTAAGTTTATTTCAGGAGGTGTACAGGTTGTGAAATCGATAAACCTGGACTATGGAGCGGCTACTCCAGTTTCTAAAAGAGTTATAGAAGCCATGATGCCTTATTTTAGTGAATATTACGGAAATCCCTCCAGCGGGCATGATCTGGGAGAGAAGCCGGGACAAGCCCTGGCTGAGGCCAGGGAAAAGGTCGCAGGGCTTATAGGTTCCAGCCCGGGGGAAGTAGTTTTCACCTCTTGTGCTTCGGAATCGAATAATACAGCGTTAAAAGGGGTTGCTGCAGCGAATAATAAAAACGGGCGGCATATCATCACCTCCTCCATAGAACACTTTTCCGTTTTAAACCCCCTGCGAACCCTGGAAAAGGAAGGTTACCGTGTTACTTATCTCCCTGTAGATCGTACGGGGTTGATAGATCCACAACAGCTTCGGGAAGCCATATCTTCTGATACGGTGCTGATTTCCATTATGACAGCCAACCCGGAGATTGGGACTATTCAGCCCGTAGAAGAGTTAGCAGAGATTGCGAGGGAAAATGGGGTGTTTTTTCATACGGATGCCACCGCCGCAGCCGGTTAATAAAACCGGCATTTATATGTCCAGCGGGTCTACTTGTACTTCCCAGGCTTTAAAATCTTCCCATGTTTTAAGTGCCATTGGCTTAAGCCCGGAACTGGCCCAGGGTTCCCTTTTATTTACGTTGGGAGAGGAAAACAGTATAGACGACATCCCTTATATTGTGGAACGTCTGGACGAGGCTACAGGGAAATTACGTTACATGTCGCCCCTGTATCAAAAATATTTAAAGGAGGGATCCGGTCACTAATGGTTCAGTATAGTGAAAAAGTAATGGAGCATTTTAGCAACCCACGAAATGTGGGGGAAGTATCTGATGCCGACGGAATCGGGGAGGTGGGAAACCCTGTCTGTGGTGATATGATGAAATTCACCATAAAGGTAAGAGACAATGTCCTGGAGGAGGTCAAGTTTCTAACCTTTGGATGCGGCGCGGCTATAGCTGTTTCCAGCATGATTTCGGAAATGGCCAGGGGCAAAACCCTGGAAGAAGCGCTTAAAATTACCAGATTCGCCTCGGAAGAAGGGATCGATATGATTGTTATGGGCAGCAGAGGTCATACCGGTTTAAAGAAACTACTCCTGGGAAGTGTTAGCAATGCCGTGGTACAGGAAGCCAGCACTAATGTGCTTATAGTGAAATGATTTTAGAATAGAATAGATGAGCTGGATGGGGAGGTATCTTTGTTGAATAAAACGGCGCAAACAATGGAGGGCTGTACGGCTGCCGCACATATTGCTTATGCCATGAGTGAGGTGGCGGCTATTTATCCAATTACACCCTCCACTCCGATGGCTGAAATATGTGACGAGTGGGCTGCTTACGGCCGAAAGAACATCTTTGAGCAGACCCTGAAGGTTGTTACCATGCAGTCGGAAGCTGGAGCGGCAGGGGCAGTACACGGGTCGCTGGTGAACGGAGCGCTGACCACTACATTTACAGCTTCCCAGGGATTGCTGCTAAAGATTCCCAACATGTATAAGATTTCCGGGGAGCTTTTGCCTTCGGTCTTTCATGTAGCAGCACGCGCTCTTTCTACGCATGCCTTATCCATTTTTGGTGATCACTCTGATGTGATGGCGGCCCGTCAAACCGGCTTTGCCCTGCTGGCTTCGGCTTCTGTGCAGGAGGTGATGGACCTGGCCCTGGTTGCTCACCTCAGTACCTTAAAAACAAGGGTGCCTTTTCTGCACTTTTTTGACGGCTTTCGCACCTCCACCGAAGTGCAAAAGATAGAACCGATCCACTACGAAGATATTAAAAAGCTGGTGGACTGGGAAGCGATTAAGACTTTTCGTGAAAGGGCCCTCAGCCCGGAAAAACCGCACCAACGTGGAACGGCTCAGAATCCGGATATCTATTTTCAAAACCGGGAGGCAGCAAACCTTTATTATATGAATACCCCGCAGAAAGTAATGGCAGTAATGGAACAGGTATTTGAACTTACCGGCCGCCGTTATAACCTGTTCGATTACTGTGGATCACCGGATGCGGAGGCGATAATAGTTTGTATGGGCTCAGCTTGTGAAACTGTTGAAGAAACAGTTAATTATCTGAATGAACAGGGAGAAAAAGTAGGCCTGATTAAAGTTCGACTATATCGGCCTTTTTCCTGTGAACAATTTCTGGCGTCACTTCCTTCGACCTGTAAGAGGATTGCTGTTTTAGATCGCACCAAGGAACCGGGTTCCCCCGGGGAGCCTCTTTACCAGGATATTTGCACCGCCTTAATGGAATCGGAAAAGAAACCCCTGGTTATTGGTGGACGCTACGGTCTCGGTTCTAAAGAGTTTAACCCCCGAATGGTCAAGGCTGTTTTCAACAACCTGAATTCTAAACAACCTCGAAACCATTTTACAGTGGGGATTACCGATGATGTGACCTATACTTCTCTTGAAGTACCGGACCACCTCTACACTTTACCTTCCCAGGACCACCAGGCTAAATTTTTCGGTCTTGGCGCAGATGGAACCGTGGGGGCCAATAAAAACAGTATTACTATAATCGGCAACAATACCGATCATTATGCTCAAGGCTATTTTGTCTATGATTCTAAAAAATCCGGAGGCATTACGGTTTCTCACCTCCGGTTTGGGCATGAACCAGTCAAGTCGACTTACTTGATTGACCAGGCTGACTTTATAGCCTGTCACCATCCTTCGTTTATTACCCGTTATGATATTCTGTCAGGAATCAATGATAATGGAATATTTTTACTTAATTCCAACTGGAGCATGGAAGAGATGGAGG
>PWGO01000052.1 GCA_003554525.1 Syntrophomonadaceae bacterium
CCCCTTTACCCAAGAAAGAGTTCATGTCCCTAAAACTCCTAAAGAGAAGGCCATGCAGAGGGCCCTGATCCAGTACCGCAACCCTAATAATTATAAGCTGGTGTGGAATGCCCTGAAAAAGACGGGGAGAGAAGATCTCATTGGCTACGGCCATGAATGCCTGATCAGCCCTCCCCGGCAGGGGAAACCAAAAAATAGCAGTAAAAAGTAAAACTTCTATCAGAGGAGAAGAAAGTAAAGTAACTCTCTGCAATCATCCATAATAAAAAAAGTAGGACTGGACGATGTCGCAAAGGCAATCTTTTTAAACCAGAAAAAAAAAGGGAATTACTTATTTTTGTTGAATCTTTAAGTTTAAACAAATTGTGCATTAGGAGTTAAGGGAGAAATTTATGCGGTACAGGCTAAAGCGAGCTTTAAAAAGAGTATTTACCGTTTTTATAGTACCCCATGATGAGAGTGAACCTCGTAGTTTTAAAGCTCCATTGTGGATATTTCAGGTTACAGGAATTTTAATATTTATATTTGTAACCAGTTACCTGATTCTTTATTATAATGCCGGCAATCTCAGGGATAGGACAGAAGAGCTGCAGGATAATTTAACGGAAGAACGCCTGCAACAAGAAGACCTGCTTGAGGAATTGGAACAGCAGGAAGAAGAGTTTCTAGAAGAGAAACAGGTACAAGAAGAGAAAATCGAAGAAATTATCCAGGAAACCCATGAAATTATTTCCGAGATGGAAAAAATCAGGGAGCTAAGGGAGAGTGTATATGATGAGGTTGATGGACTGGACCCTCCCGAGAACATGTCTTCTATTTCTGAGAGCAGTTCATTGTCCGAAGAAAGTTTCAGTTCACTATCAAGGGGCAGAAGCCCGGAAATTAATATAGAAAGAGCAGAAGGCAACCTGGAACTAATTCAGGCTTCTTTGGAAGAAAAAAAAGTGAGTCTGGAATCTTTGTTGGGTGAGCTGGATGAACATAACCGCCGCCTGAGGGCGACACCTTCTATCAGGCCGACCCACGGCACTATAACTTCGGGTTTCGGGCATCGAGAAGACCCGGTAACAGGGGGAGGGAGCTTTCACAGCGGGGTAGATATCAGTAATTCTCACGGTACGCCGGTTTACGCCACCGCATATGGACGTGTATCCAGCACAAGCTACCGTGGTGGCTATGGGAATATGATTGTCATTGACCACGGTTATGGATATCAAACTTGTTACGCCCATCTATCCAGCTTCGCAGTTTCAGAAAATCAACAAGTTTCCAGGGGGCAAGTTATAGGCTATATGGGGAGAACCGGAAGAACTACCGGGACACATTTACATTATGAGGTAAGAAAAAACGGGAACGCTGTTAATCCTGCAAATTATTTTTGAATATGACTTAAACTTGCTCAAAATGAGAGGATAATCATATGTGTGAGTTTTGTCACCGGCACGGCGAGGGGGAAAAGTGGTACCTGCAGGCCCAAAATTACTCCCAAGATTTGCTAAGTGACCTAAACCGCCGTCGCTTCATCGAACATTTTTTTAAAAACCCCGAAATGCTTGAAAAAAGCCAGGAGAAACTGGATTATTTAAACCGATTACCTTCCTTTGTCCGCTCTATCCTTACCCCGTTCTTGCTTAAACGTCAAAAGAGGAACCATTATGGGCAGGTAGTTCCTCTGGAGGATATACAGAAGATACTGGAAATGGCTAATTCAGTAGTTCGGCTACCCTGTGTATGTCGTAAAGCCTCCCTGGGGACAGAGGAGCGGTATTGTTACGGGGTTAGCATGGTTCCCCCGGAAGAATTTAAGCTGGGACAGGTTATCCGTTCTATCGATGCCGATTACCTTAACGGGCCGGAAGCCCGAGGACTGGAGACACTTACCACCGGAGAAGCCCTGGTCCAGTTCCGTGACCTTGAATCCAAGGGGCTTTGTCATACCGTTTGGACTTTCCTTACTCCTTTTATTGGAGGTATTTGTAACTGTGACCGTTCCGACTGTATGGCCATGCAATCTACCCTCAAGCGCTCTTTTTCGGTGATGTTCCGGGCCGAATACGTGGCTGGGGTAAACCCGGAATTGTGCAACGGCTGCAGAAAATGTATGCGGGCTTGTCAGTTCGGGGCTATTAGTTATAGCGCGGCCCGGGAAAAAGCGGAAGTTGACCTGCGCAGATGTTATGGTTGCGGGATATGCCGCAGTTATTGTACTAACGGTGCTATTGTACTTAATGATCGTTCCGCTTCTCCGATAGCTTCCAGATTGTGGTAGAGAAGTATTTCTGGTCAGGGTAAACTTAAAGAAACTATAGGAGGGAACCTGTTGAAAATTTTTATTTCTGCTGACCTGGAAGGAGTAGGTGGGGTAGTATCCCGGGTTCAACTGGGGGGTGAAGGTGACAATTACCGTAGAGCCCGGCAGCTTATGACCGATGAGGTAAACGCCGCTGCCCGGGGAGCTTTTGAGGCCGGAGCTGAAGAAGTAGTGGTTGCCGACGGCCACGGTCCCAAAATTAATATTTTACCGGAAAACCTCCACGAAGAGGTGAGCTTGATATCCGGCACACCCAGGGCTCAAGGAATGATGGTCGGTATTTCAGGGGATTTTGCCCTGGTTTTTTTAACCGGTTATCATTCCCTTCAAGGCGAACGGGGGACCCTTTCTCATACCTACAGCGGGTCTACCGTGGGGCAATTAAAGTTAAACGACCGGATAGTGGGAGAACTGGGTCTTAATGCTTTTCTCGCGGGATATTACGAGGTTCCGGTGGGCCTGGTCACCGGTGATGATGCCGTCTGTGTTGAAGGGGAGCAGCTCCTGGGAGGCACATTGAAGACTGCTCCGGTAAAAGAAAATTTGGCACATGGTGCGGCAAAATCACTGTCCCCCCGGAAAGCCTGTCAAGTTATTACGGAACGTGCCCGGGAGGCGGTTAAAGAAAAGGCAGCCATGGAGCCTGTGTCCCTGCAGAAGCCGGTGAAGCTGGAAATTACTTTTAAGAACCGGGGAATGGCCGAGGCGGCAGCATCCATGCCCGG
>PWGO01000078.1 GCA_003554525.1 Syntrophomonadaceae bacterium
AATTGAACGTTATCCACTTGCTTTGCCAGGGAGGTTAGAGACTTTTTTCTATCCGCTCATAGGCTTCTTTTAACAACGAAACCCGGTATTCCTCCAGGGGAAGAAGGGGCTGTCGTACTGTATCATGCTCAATGAAGCCTCGCCATTTAGTCAATAATTTAAAGGCCTGACAGTAACGTGGATAAGCCCCCAGTTCCGCACTCAAAAGCACATGCAGTTCAGAAAACTTGTCCAGGAGTTCTTTTCCTTTTTCCAGTTCACCTTTAGTAGCCAAATTATAGGCTTCAATATACTCTTTGGGGAACGGGTTGGGCGGACCTATTACCGCTCCATCACCAAGTTGTAATTTTAAACCGTGGTAGAAAAGGGGAACCTGGCCGGTGTATATTATTAGTTCGTTGTTTACCATCTCACGAACCTGTCTGGCTTTTTCCAGATTGCTCCACTTGCTACCGCCGCTTAATTTTAACCCCACAATATTGTCTATCTCACTTAGTTTGGCTACCAGGGAAGGAGGAAAATCAAACTTGGTAGTCCCGGGATAGTCGTAAATAAATACAGGCAAACTAGTAGCTTCCGCTACTGCCTTAAAATGCTCGTAAACATTATCCTGAGCCGGAGGATAATAGTAAGGCGCCGGGACCTGTACCCCATCAATCCCCAGTTCTTCTGCTTTTTTGCAGAAGCGTATTACTTGTTGGGTTCCGGAATGACCAACTCCTAAAATCAAGGGGACACTTCCGTCTACTTCTTCTACGATTTTTTCTGCAATCTGGTTCCTTTCCTCATCTGACAGGGAAGAAAACTCCGCGGTACTTCCCAGAATAACCATTCCATGCATTCCGTTCTTTATCTGTTGACGAATAAGGTTGCTTAAAGAATCATAATCCACCGAACCATCCGGTTTAAAAGGCGTTATAATTGGCGGGAACATTCCCTTGAACTTTTTTAAATCTTTCACTCTTATCTCCTCCCTTGATTCATAATTTAAGATTCCCGTTAATCTTACTTCTTTTTGTGCCTCTTGATCGTTTCCAGGTTGTTATTTCAATTGATCGTATATCCCACCTCACTGTTCTTGTAAAAATATTGCCCTAACCACCCGCTGATATAGGTAATGATTTTCACCAGCTTAACCCTTATTTATTATTTAGCACATTTCGGTTAACCAGATCAGGTGGTTCGCTTTTTTTCATTACGGCCAGGATATTTTCCATTACCGCGGTTCCCATAGCTTTAACTGCTTCGTGGCTGTAGGCACCTATATGAGGGGTTACCACGATGTTGTCCAGCTCAAAGAAGGGATGTCCCGGTGCCACGGGTTCTTCGGCAAAAACGTCCACTGCCGCACCGGCTATCTGTTGCTCGGATACAGCTCTGGCCAGGGCTTCTTCTTCTACGATCATCCCCCGGGCGGCATTAATCAAATAAGCCGATGGTTTCATCATGGAAAGTTCTTTTGCTTCCAACAGGTAGCGTGTTTTCTCCGTATAAGGAAGATGCAGGGTAACAAAATCAGATTCTTTTAAAAGCTCTTCCAGGGATACATATTTCAGTCCTGTTTTTTCAGCAAACTCTTCGTCTTTGAATTCGTCGTAGCCCAATAGCTCCATGGAAAACCCCCGGGCGCGTTGTGCCACTTTTTTGCCTATAGAGCCCAGGCCTACAATGCCCAGCTTTTTTTTCCACAGCTCGTGCCCGAAGAGCCTGGGCCATTGTCCCTGCCGGGTGGATCTATCGGCCAGGGGAATTTGACGGCACACCGCAAGCATTAACCCGAAGGTATAATCAGCCACGGCATCATCGTTGCTGCCCGGTGCGTTGGTTACATAAATGCCTTTTTTTGTGGCGCTTTCCAGGTCAATGTTATCCACTCCCACTCCGTGTTTGGCAACGATTTTCAAATGAGCCGCCTGGGATAATACTTTTTCAGTAACCAGTTCCATGCCTACGGTCAGCCCATGATAACCGTGGATCTTGGCTGCCAGTTCGTCTTCGCTGATGTCCTGTTCCATGGGGTACATTTCTACTTCCGCCCCGTTTTCTTCGAGCTTCTCTTTTAATTCGGGATACAGACGCCCAAAGGCCTTGGACAACGATAATATTTTGAACAACCCCTCATCACCGCCTTTCATGTTTTATCCGGCTTCAGCTTTTCCAACCTCACCCGTTTGGCAATAAAGTATATGGATACCAGGGTTAATGCTAAAAATGTAGCGCTAACAGGGCGTACCAGAAAAATCAACGGGTCCCCTCCCGAGATCACCAGCGACTGCCTCATGTTCATCTCTACCATGGGCCCCAGCAAAAAGGCAATATTCACCGGCGCCAGGGGAAAACCATATTTCCTGAAGACATACCCCAGTAAACCTCCGCCGAACAGGACCAGGATTTCGAAAATACGGTTGTTAACCGCGTAAGAGCCGACTATGCACATGACTATTATAATGGGGAACAAAAACGCTTTAGGTACCGTGACCACCCTGGAGAAAAAGGGTATGGCTAAATATCCAATGAAAAGCAGAGCCACACAGGCTATGATCAAGGTGGCAAAAATAGCATAGACTTCGGGAGCATTCTCTTCAAAAAGAAGCGGCCCCGGGGTTAACCCGTGTACCATTAAGGCGCCCAGCAATACCGCCATGGTTGTATCTCCGGGGATACCCAGGGTTAAAAGAGGCACCATAGTAGCACCAGTGACCCCGTTATTACCGGCTTCTGCTGCTATCAACCCTTCTATGGAACCTTTCCCGTATTCTTCCGGTTTTTGGGAGCGCCGACGGGATTCTGAGTACGCCAAAAAGGAAGCTATGGCAGGGCCGATACCGGGCAACACCCCGATGCCTATCCCATAAAAGGTGGAATATACCGCAGTCCGGATATATTTGGAAAAGTTAATTAAACCTTCCAGTAAGCCGTCCCTGTTTTCACCTTTCCTGAAGGCATCTTTTAAGTCTACTGTTACCTCGGGCCTCTTGCGCAGCTCTTTTCTGCCCTGTTCCGATTGGATAAATATTTCCGACAGGGCATACATCCCTATGAGCAAAGGTATAAAGGAAAAACCACCTGATAATTCGTGCATCCCAAACAAAAACCGGGGAGAACCATACATGGGATCCATCCCCACGCTGGACAACAACAACCCAATAGTCCCCGATATTACTCCCTTGGTTATGCTACGACCCGAGACACCTCCAATGATGGTCAGGGAAAATACCAGGATGGCAAAATATTCAGGCGAACCAAGCATCTGGGTCAGCCTGGATAATGGCAAGGCTATAAATATCAACGCCAGGGCGCTAATAGTAGACGCAAAGACGGAGGCATAAAGATCCATGTCCAGGGCTTTTAACGATTTGCCCTGCTTGGCCAGCTCATAGCCGTCAAGCGCCGTGGCTGCCGCAGCAGGTGTACCAGGGGTATGAATTAATATGGCAGAGACTGAACCACCATGGATACCTGATTTGTATACCCCTACCAGCATACCAATAGCGGCTATGGGTGACATGCCAAAGGTCACGGGAACCAGAATAGCTACCGCCATGGTCGCCGTCAACCCAGGCAGCACCCCTATTAATATGCCTCCCAGCACCCCTAAAATGACAGCCAGGAAAACCTCGAACTCAAATACCAGGTTAAACGCCAGCATAACTTCTTCTACCACTTATCATCACCTCCATTACGATAGCTCACCGCCCTAGAAAAACAGCAGGGGACCACGGGGCAACGGAACATTGGCCACCTCAGTGAAAAAATACCAGAGAACAGCAGGCAATAATACCGACACCAGGGCCACCACCAGCCAGTTGCGGTAACCCAAAAATAGCATGAGGACAAACAAAAACCATACGGAATTTAGGAAAAAACCCAGACGAAAAAATCCTACGTAAAGATAAACAAAGAAAAGAACCACTATAACTACTATCTCCAGGTTAAGCCGGAATTCCCCCAGTTTTTCATCACTTGCTTTTGCCTGGGCAGAAAAAGAATCCCCTATCAAAACCAGGCTCATCACTCCCAGTAATACAACACCAACCCGGGGGAAAAAGGTAGGACACCTAGCAAGCATGTCCGGGTCTCCCATCACCTGCACCTGGGAGTATACCGATATCCAGGCGCCTATACTTAACAACAGCAAGATTACTCCTATCATACGGTTAGCTTTGTAAGCTTCCATGGGTTGTTAACACACCCCCTGACATAATAATGTGTAACCACCACCGGCAATTTCGTCAGGCTTGACTTAAAAAGTTTACCCCCGACACCATAACTCCATGGTAAGTTAAGGGGGGAGATAATAGCTCCCCCCTCGTAATAACTTTTTTTTGACTTATTCCGTCAGCCCAAGATCCTCAAGTATCTGGCCATGGATCTCGTATTCTTCGTGCACATACTCTTCCAGCTCTTCACTGGTCATAGGAGTTATACCGGTTCCTAGATCATCCATGAGACCCTGGAAGGTTTCATCTTCAATGGTCGCCAGGGTAGCTTCTTCAAGATGGTCAACTATCTCTTGAGGAGTGCCTGAAGGAACCGCAAGGCCACGCCATACCGCGCCCACTATGTCATAACCCTGCTCCTTGGCCGTCTCCACTTCTTCTGCTTCCTCATAAAGATCTACGCGATCTTCTGCAAAGGTACACAGAATCTTGAATTCATCAGCTTCCACGTGGGGACGAACTTCCCCTACCGTCTGCAAGATCATGCCCACTTCATCCCCCAACAACGCTTCCACCGAAGGCGCCGAACCATCATAGGTGACATCATCCATCTTGTCATTAATGCCCGCTTCCATGAAAAACTCGGTACCAGTAATGTGGGGAACACCACCAAAGGCAGAATGACCATATACGTAAGGATCGTCTTCACTATGGTTCTCTTCTACATATTCCACAAACTCCTCCAGGTTGTCGTATGGAGCATCTTCACTAGTAGTAATAGTTACAGCTTCTGTATTGATCATGGCAACAGGTTCCAAATCTTCAATCGCATCATAAGGTAAATCCTGCTGGTGCGGCTGAAGGGTAATAGGGCCAACCTGGTAGTTGATCATCGTATACCCGTCAGGCTCAGCATCGGCTACTTCCGCAGTTCCTATAGTGCCAGCCCCACCTTCTACAATAGAAATAGAAATATGTTCATCAAAATAGTCTTCAGCAACACTGGCAAACGCCCGGAAAACCATATCACTACCACCACCGGCCGCCCAGGGGATAACTATCTCCAAAGGCCTGTCCGGAAAACGCTCTACAGCATCTTCTTCTGACTCCTCCGTTTCACAACCCACTACCACCGCCATGGATACTGCCATTAAACATGCCAGGATTACACAGATCCACTTTCGACTCACAGTATCACCTTCCTTAATATTTTTTAGTTAAAATACCCACCCTACTTTCCTTGCAACCGGTTAATAAATACTGGATCGCCTTGACCATCTACCACCTCCCCCAAACATCACAAGTATGCCTTTAACATTCATAACAGGACAAAAGAACAGAATCATTCATGACCGGTTCTTTCTCTCGACAGCAACTAGCCCACCAAACATCTCAACAATTTACGAATTACGATTTTACACGGTGCCTCTTATGGTTAGATACAGCACTTATCCCGGAAATGGAAAATAAAAGATTTTTAAGTATTAGTTTTTTAAACAGTAACCGTATTTATTGTCACTAATAAGTTAGTCTATTATTTGATTAATAACTTCTATGTCAAAACCTATCTGGTCTGTGGTATCATAAAATAGCCAGGTTTTCCCCTTGTTTTGCCCAACTGCAGCACCTTTTTGAGATTCTTTTATGCCCTTATTTTCCAGGTAGCTTCGCAATTCGTCATGCCTGTCCAAATTAAACTTCAAATGATGAATACCCGGCCCTTTTTCGTCAAGAAAGTCTCTCCAAATACTTTGTCCGGTAAGGGGCTGTATTATTTCCAGCTCGATATTCCCCAGGTCAAAGAAACAAAATTTCGCCGTAAAATCTGACTTTTCACCTTGATATTCTCTCAAGTATTCTTCTCCATCTTGGGGAGGATAATCAACTACCTTGAATGGTCCTATACCAAAAATATTTTCTAAATTTTCCAGGGTTACCTGGAGGTTTTCAACAACAATCCCTACTTGTATTGGGCGCCTAAAAATTTCTTCAGGTTTTACGCTCATTTTTTTACCTCTCTTTTCAGATTATGGTTGTCCCGGGACCATCAGGGGCTATCCTGAATAAAACCCAGGATGAAACGAATTAATTTAACAACTATTTACTTCATCATAAGGTGCACGGAAGCACATTTGAACGCTTTTGGAAGAGCAAGTATTTCAGGATTTTTAGCAACATATTTTTCCGCATCGCTTAATGCATCTTCAAAAGTAGCCCTGGTTTTCATGCCCATCCCCCTGGCAAACCCCGGTTCTTGAGCCCCCACAATATATATGGCTGAACAATTCATTTCGGCTATATGGGCACAAGATATCATGGAAAAGGCATGGAAAGGGTGGTAACCATACCAGTAACGGTACTTATCGATATACTCCTGTTTATTACTTAATGCTTCCCCGTATTTATCAATATCAGGTAGTATGTTGTGATAATCCTTTTGAAACAGCTCATAAACCTCTCTATAAGACGGGAATTCTTCATCATGAAAATATCCATTACACAGTGATGAGCATATAACCACACAATTATCTTTCATGACCCTCTTATGCCTGATTATTTGGGCAGAAATAGCCTGCATCATAAGAATAGGATTTGTCCCCATACCGTTTCCATAATGAAAGGCTTGTGGCATTCCAAAGACCATAATGTCGTACTTTTTTTCAGCCCAGGGCAAGTATGTCCTCTCGTCAGCTACTTCCCACGACCTGGGTTGTAATTCTTTAGCGTACCCAGCAAAAACCGCAATTTGTCTTTGAAAAGCATCCAAAACTGCATCTACCACAAAAAAGTTTTTCTCCATGCACTTTTCCATGTGCTGACCAATCATATCAAATTTTTTACGCATGGTACTTGCATTATTTACCGTCATAAAATCATTTTGATGCATTACGTGAGGCACATGATGTGCAGATATAGTTTTCCAATTAGTAATACCGGTTGCACAATGCTTGTATCCACCAGAATACCCTCCATACGGGTTTCCCAACGTGTGGCCTATTAAGATAGGCAAGTCTGCTTCAAATACCTCTTTATTCATAATTACCCGGGTTCCCATTTCATCATTACCCAGGTCAACAAGATTATCAAAATCTTCACTGTCGTGATTAACGATCTGGTTAGTCCACCAAAACTCGTTAAAAATTTCTTCACCAAGAATCGAGCGGATTTCATCTTTAGTATTTTTCCTGTGAAGGCCATTACTGCAAATTAATTTTATGTCTTGTTTATTAACTCCAGCCTTCAAGCATTCTTCAATTACCGCAGGTATGGATACTTTTCTATGTGAATTACTTTGAAAACCACCTTTCACTCTGTCAGGAAAAACTATAGCGACTTTAGAACCCTTACTTACAAGTTCAGAAATAGGGGGCATTGCAATGGGGTTCATAATTGCTTCTTTAGTTGCTTTTTCGGGATTTTCTAACGGATCCGGTTCAGCTACAGTTTCGCCGGGCACAAAAACATCTGTATTATCAGGCAAAGATGCTTCTAAGGTTCCATGCCCATACTCAAAAGATAATTTTTTCACAAAATAACCTCCTTTTTAATTTACGATGTAAGTTATTCTCCATATTTTTCTACTGGTATGCTGGTTATGACCAGTTTAATTTAAGTCTGTAAATTTGTCAAGATTTTTTTGATACGTTTTTTTTGATACTAAACGATCCAGTCAGACAATGGGAAATACGAGTTAAGAAGAGAGCGCTAAGAACAGCAACTTGACTATTTAATATACAGGAGGATTATGCTACAAGGTATAAACAACAAAAAGAGGATTTAGGTAGAATTTTGGGATGCTTGCAAAAAACCAGCCTTGATCCCCTATTTTGCACTAGATAGATAAAGAAAACTGTGAATCAAAGAAACGGGGTAGTCACCCCGTTTAGCTTTTAGTGGTGCCGGGGACCGGACTTGAACCGGTACGGGCAAAAGGGTTGCCCGAGGGATTTTAAGTCCCTTGCGTCTGCCAGTTCCGCCACCCCGGCATAAAAAAATGGAGGCGACACCCGGACTCGAACCGGGGAATAGGGGATTTGCAGTCCCCCGCCTTAGCCACTTGGCTATGTCGCCATAAAATGGAGCGGAAGACGGGATTTGAACCCGCGACCCCCGCCTTGGCAAGGCGATGCTCTACCGCTGAGCTACTTCCGCTAATAGTTGGTGCCGAGAGGCAGAATCGAACTGCCGACACGCGGATTTTCAGTCCGCTGCTCTACCTACTGAGCTATCTCGGCATTAAAATGGCGGAGCTGACGGGAATCGAACCCGCGATCTCCGGCGTGACAGGCCGGCATGTTAACCGCTACACCACAGCTCCGCTTGCGTAAATTAGTATAACTGATACTTAAAAAAATGTCAAACTAGATGACCGGGCCCACCCCAGTCATTTTTACCTTTTAAATTGTAATTTTTGCGGGTTTTATCTATTCGAAAAGCTTTAAAGCTTACTGGGGCGATTCTATTTCTCCTTCTTTTTCCTTTTGCAGGCGCGTCATTCTTTCCTTTTCACTGGAGCTATAGTAGATCAGGCTCTGCAACTCTATAGTAAGATCCGCATTATGCACCTGTACCCCCTGGGGCACTTCCAGCTTTACCGGGGCAAAATTCAAGACGGCCTTGATGCCGTAACTCACCAGGTCGTCTACTACCTGCTGAGCCTTCTGAGACGGAACCGCGATGACGGCTACTTTAATGCCGTACTCTTGAATCAAGCTTTCCATCCTAGAAGCAGGCAAGACCTCTATATTCAGTATCTTCTCTCCTATCACATCTGGATCGTTGTCAAAAGCAGCAACTACTTCTACGTAAGGGTTGTTGGTAATATTATAGCGAGTAAGCGCTATCCCCAGATGCCCTGCTCCTACAATAATAATCGGGGTTTCCTGGTCAAGGCCTATTATTTTTAATATCTTCTCCCTGAGATAGCTGGTTTGATATCCGGTCCCTCGAGTGCCAAAAGCACCAAAGTAGGCCAGGTCTTTGCGGATTTGCTCTGGTGTAAAGCCTGTTTCTCCGCTCAACTCTTTAGAAGATATTATTTCTATCTCCCGCCGGAGTAAATTATCCAAAACCCTCAAATAAACGGGAAGCCTTTTTACTACCGTTTGGGGGGTGTAGCTATGATCAGGCATTAGTTGCCTCCTTTCCAGTCGATTTTCAACAAATTCAATTGCCAGAACTACTATTAATTAGTTGGTTTTAATAAGATTTGTTTATATTAACGTTGCTCCCCTGGTTTGCGCTAACAAAACCTATCATTTGTATCCTGCATGTGTCACCTGTTACTTGCATCATTAATGATAAACCACTATAAAAGATACTTCAGTATTTTATCATAATATTCCCGGGTTTTCAATGTATGTTTTTTTTAATTTGTAAAAGTTTTATCTGTTTTTAATTGTTTCAACATTTTGTTTCTTTTCCAGGGCTACCAGCTGGGGTGGATAACCAGCCTGGTTTATAAAACGGTAGCTCAACACTGAAAAATTCTTTTGAGAAATACCGGTTAAATATTGGAATATTTTCTGCTCTTCTTTTTCTCCTCCTGCATGTCCTGTATAGATAACCAGGGTAATGACTCCGCCTTCCCTTAGCAGTTCTATAGACTGTCCAAGAGCTGCAATAGTGCTTTCAGGCCGGGTTATTATTCGGCGGTTAGAACCGGGCAAGTAACCCAGGTTAAACATGACAGCCCCTGCTCCTGGGGGTACATGTTTTTCCAAATACTGATGGCTTTCTGGTATTAAATGCACCCGGCTTAAAATTTTCTTTTCTGATAACTTTTCCCGGGTATTCTTGATAGCTTCTTCCTGAATATCAAAGGCATAAACTTCTCCTTTTTCTCCTACCAAATGGGCCAGCCATTCTGTATCGTTGCCATTACCGGTAGTAGCATCAATCGCTCTTTCCCCTGCTTTTAAACTTTTTTCTACCAGGTGCCTGGCAAAATCAACGGCTTTTAGAATTACCTCCATTCTACTTCTTCCCTCCTTATTTCAGCAAGATAAACAGGCAATCACCGGGAAATTTCTTTTGCCCTGATTTTACCCGGGAGCAATATTTGCATTGTACTACAAATACTTTACGCTTTTACATCTCTCCATCTATTTTCTTTATACCGGGCTGATGATTTCTCGCTTACATAGAGATCACCTCCGGGATTACGGCTGGCGTACAGTACTTCTGTTATCTCCAGCCCAAACTCCCGTTGCAGCCTGCCGGAAAGGTAATCTTCGTTCCATCCCAGATATTTCAAGTTCCTGTAGTTAACTCTACCATCGAAGATAAGGGGGACAGGTGGCTCTTCCCAGGGAACTTGCAGGTTAAGGTCAGCAGGGGTAAGGGGTTTTTTGTCGGGTTTTAAAACCACACTTAATTCACCCGAATTTTCCAGAATAGCATATTCTACGTCTGCTAGATCCAGCACTTCTTTTTCACGCAACTGCTCCAGCAAGTCATTAACACTGTAACGGAGTTTGCGCATTTCTTTTTCCATGATCTTTCCACGAAAAACTATCACCGTCGGCGAACCGTTGATCATCCTTCGGATAGTAGAATTTTTCAGGCACAGGAAAGAAAAAAATATTTCTGCTCCTACCAGGGTAAAAACAGGAATAAGGCTTACATACAAGGGAGTTTCCAGATCTTCCATGGGAAAAACAGCTACTTCTGCAATCATAATGGCAACTACCAGGTCAAAAGCAGAAAGCTGCCCTATCTCCCGTTTTCCCATCAACCTGATCAAGGCCAAGACTACCAGGTATATTAAAAGGGTCCGAAGTAAGATTTCCAGGGCCATGAAAACTTTTAAAGCCTTTCTTTTGGAATTTATACCCCTTCATATGTTCCCCAAACCCTGGAACAATTATATCCGCTTCTATGACTTATATGGAACTAAAGGTGTAATCTACTACTTCTACCCTGCCGTCCTGGTCTATGAAGTTGAAAACTTTTTGCAGTACCCGGTCGGTACCGGTGCTGTCTCCACAAACAGCAGCCATACCTATTTCGGCTCGTTTTTTATTGTCCTGTTCACCTACTTCGCTTATAGAAACGTTGTAGCGATTGCGTGTCCTTTCCAGGATACTTTTCATGACTCTCCTTTTATCTTTTAATGAATTTGCGTCAAACAATAAAAGTTCCATGAAACAAATGCCTACCTTCATATTTGTTCCCCCTTTACAAACACTTGACAAGCAAAATTGTTTAGCCTTCTTTTATATTATAGCAAATTTACGTTAATTTACGGATTCCAGGATTATCAGTAGACACTAAAAAAAGGATCCATCCATCAATCAAAGAATTATTACGGGGAGAGCCCCTGATTTTAAAAAACCTCACGAATATATTAATAAAGGCGTGTTTATCAATGCATGACCAAAGCTACCTGGAAATCTTGACCAAAGCACAAAAAGGAGATACGCTGGCTCGAGAAGCCCTGCTGGAATTAAGTTGCCGTTTTATTTTAAAGACGGCATCCCGTTATTGCCAGAGACCTCTGGATTGGTCCAATGACGACGAGTTAAGTATAAGCTTGATAGCTTTCAATGAAGCCATAGATAGCTACGACCCTTCAACAAATAAAAGCTTCTTAAGTTATGCCGTCATGGTAATCAAAAGAAGGCTGATAGACTATTTTCGCAAAGAAGGGAAACATCACCTGACCCAGCTGAGAGATCCCAGTGAAAAAGGTGAAGATACCGGTGGATTTTATCCAGAATCCCGGGCTTCTTTAAGCGAATTTTTCAAAAAGCAAGAAATTATTGAAAGAAGCCAGGAAATTGCCCGGTTAGACCGGGAATTAAATTCCTTTGGCCTTTCATTAAAAACATTGGAAGACAAGTCTCCAAGGCACCGGAATACTCGGAATAACCTGATCAGGGTGTCAAAACTATTAATTCAGAAACCGTTGCTGAGACAAAGCTTCCTGGAAAAAAAGCAGCTGCCTTTGCAAGCACTATCCCAGGCCAGCGGTTTATCTCATAAAGTAATAAAACGGGGACGTCCTTTTATTATTGCCCTGGCTTTGATCATGATTAATCCTGACATGGTATACCTCCGATCTTATCTACAACTTTCCCCGCCACGGGAGGATTGTTCTTATGAAAAATAAAAACAATAAAGGAATAGTAATTCAGGTTAATCCCGGAAAAAAGCAGATAACGATATTAACCCCAGATGGCACCTTTAAGAAGATCCCCTTAAAGGGGGAAAAGCCACAGGTTGGAGAAGAAATAGAATTCTTTGAACTTGTGATGAACAAAATTCGCTGGCGGAATGCCGCAGTCGTAGCGGCTTCCTGCATCCTGGTAATAGTAAGCTGGTATTTCTTCAACCTGTTCCATCAAGGCGCTACCAGGGTAGCCCTGGATATTAACCCCAGCCTGGAAATAGAACTTAACCGCTATGATCGCATTACCGAAATAGAAACTTTTAATGAAGAAGGTGAAATCCTTCTAGAAAAAGCCGGAACGCCCAGGTATTCCTCTGCGGAAGAAGGTATTGACAGGCTGCTCCGCCAGGCAGAAAAAATGGACTTCCTGGGCAAGGATAATAACCTGATCATGTTATCCCTGGTGTACTGCAACTCCCGGGACCACCAGGAGCAGCTGTTAAATAAAATTGAGGCATCCCTGTCTCAATCTTTAACAGATAAGTCTTTAGGATATGAACTGGTTATAAATCAGGTAAACGAAAAAGAGATCGATCCCCAAGTAAAAAAAGAAGCCAACAAAGCAAACCTGAACTCCAACGAAATGCTTCTCATGAATGCTTCCCGGAAAACTGAAGAACCTGTATCACCTGACGAAATTAAAGAAAAAAGGCCTGCCCAAATGTTTAAAGAAATAAAGGAAAAACTTGAAGAGGTCCCTGCTTTTCAGGACGGCAAGGAGTTGCCTCCTCCCTTCCGTGAGGAGCCTGGGCATCCCCCAGGAGAAACCGGTCCTGTTAACGGAGGTGGTCCGCCAGGAAAGCCGCCGGGGCAGGATGACCACCCGGGGAAAAGCCCGGAGATACCTCCCGGGCAAGACAGTGACCGTTCCGGTCCTCCCGGAGAAATTCCGGGGAAAGGGCCGGAAGGTACCGGCCCGCCGGGACGAAATTAATATTGCTTAGGGGTGGCCAGTCCACTAACTTATTAACTTATTTTTAGGGGGCAGCAGGCAAAGCCTTAGACATGTAAATGACTAGTGCAACCGCGGTTTTCCCCCTTCATCTTCTTCTCCCTTTTCTGGTTCCTCAACCACCAGGTCTTTAACCGAAACAGTGTAGCCAGTTATTTTGTCAGACAGGTAAAT
>PWGO01000022.1 GCA_003554525.1 Syntrophomonadaceae bacterium
GAAAAAACCAAACCTGTCAAGGGAGCGGAATTATGGAAAGCCTGCAATTTTCAATTGACAAGTATTAGGCGTGCTACTATAATTTACGTAACGAGTGAATGTTCATTCATTAGCTTGTAAGCTCAACGGAGGCTACTTGTTTGGCTAAAAAAGGTCAAGGTAAATATCTCGCCATTTTAGACGCTGCTATTAAGGTTATAGCCCGGCACGGCTACCACAGGACACGTGTTTCCGAAATCGCCCGTAAAGCGGGCGTTGCTGACGGAACCGTTTACCTGTATTTTAATAAGAAAGAAGATATTTTAATTTCATTGTTCAGGGAAATGATGGAATCTTTTGTTGATGGTTTAAAAAGTGAACTGAATAACTATTCTACTTTTGAAGAGAAGTTGCGTTATATTATTAACTACCACCTGGAGACCCTCAGCGCTAACCGTGACCGGGCCATGGTTACCCAGATTGAACTTCGCCAGTGCGATGCGGACGTAGGTAAAAAAATATTTGCTCCGTTGAGTAAATACTTTCAAATAATCGAGGAGGTGATTCAATACGGGAAAACTACGGGGGAAGTACGTACAGAAGTAGATAACCGTTTAGCACGCAAGATTATTTTCGGGTCTTTAGACGAAGTGGTGACCAGATGGGTTATGTCCCAAAAGGATTACTCCCTGTCCCAGCTATCCGACCCGTTGCTTGTAATTCTTATGAACGGTGTATCTGCACCCCCTCAACCTTCAAACCGTGGTTTAAATTAAACTACTATTTTTTATCTATCAATTGAAGGAGGTAATAGAATGGCCGAGAGAGAAATTCGCCGGGCAGCAGTCCTGGGGGCGGGAGTCATGGGAGCCAACATTGCCGCTCACCTGGCAAACGTGGGTATACCCGTATACCTGATGGATATCGTCCCCAAAGAACTAACCGAAGAAGAAGAAAAAAAGGGACTAACGCTGGAAAGTCCTGCTGTTCGTAACCGTCTGGCCCAGCAGGGTAAAGACAATTTACCTACTAAAGGCAATATAAGGCCTTTATACGATAATTCTTTCGTAGATCGCATTACAGTGGGCAACTTTGAAGACAACATGGAATTGATATCCGAATGCGACTGGGTGATTGAAGTTATCGTAGAAAACATGGACATCAAGAAAAAGTTTTATAAAAACGTAGAACAACACTGGAAACCTGGCATGGTAGTAAGCTCCAACACTTCCGGGCTTTCCATAAACGAAATGGTTTCAGATTGCTCGGAGGAGTTTAAGCAGCATTTCCTGGGAACCCACTTTTTTAACCCCCCCAGGTATATGAAGCTCCTGGAAATAATCCCCCACGAAAAGACCAGTAAAGAAATAATTGATTCCATGGCACGCTTCTGCGAGAGAAGGCTGGGTAAAGGAGTAGTTTTTGCCAAAGATACTCCCAACTTTATCGCCAACCGTCTGGGCACCTTTACCATGATGGCCACCATGAAAGCCATGGTTGATGAAGGAATGTCCGTGGAAGAAGTGGATGAAATAACCGGCACCCCAATGGGCAACCCCAAAACCGCAACTTTCCGCACTTCCGATATGGTGGGGCTGGACACCTTCCATCACGTAGTAAACACCGCCTACAACGCCACCAAAGATCCCAAGGAAAAAGAAGTACTGGAAATCCCCGAATTCTTCGATAAAATGGTGCAAAAAGGGTGGCTTGGCGACAAATCCAAGCAAGGATTCTATAAAAAGGAAAAAACAAACGAGGGCACCAAAAGAATGGCCCTGGACTACAATAGCCTGGAATACCGCGAACGCCAGAAAGTTAAATTCGACGCTGTTAAAAACGTAAAAGACCTGGACCTGGAAGAACGCCTCAAAAAACTTTACGAAGATGACAGCCAGGTAGGCACCATTGTAAGAAAAACCGTAAAGCCCACAGTGCTTTTTGCCGCTTCAAAAATACCGGAAATTGCCGACGACGTAGTAAACATAGACCGTGGGGTAAAGTGGGGCTTTAACCGCAGGGTTGGTCCTTTTGAAATGTTCGATGCTATCGGGGTGCAAAAAATTGCAGACGACGCCAAGAAAGAAGGGGAAGAGATACCACCCATAGTGAACGCCCTGTTGGAAAAAGGTTACGAAACCTTCTACAAAAAGATAGACAACAAGTGGCACTTCTTTGACCTGCAGACCAAGGAATACCAGCCGGTACCTTTCAGCCCGGAGGAAATCAGCCTCCCCGCACTAAAAGAGCAAAACAAGCTGATAAAAGAAGAGCCCGGTGGACACGCCAGCCTGGTAGACCTGGGCGATGGTGTAACCTGCCTGGAAATGCATGCCCCGCGCCAGGCCATCAGCCCCGAATTTACCAACTTCATGTTTGAAGCTATAGAAGAAACAGAAAAGAATTTTGCCGGCATGGTAGTTACCAACCAGGAAGACAACTTCTGCGTAGGCGCCAACGTAATGATGATAATGATGGCAGCACAGGCGCATCAGTGGGACCAGATTGAAAGCACGGTTAAAAACTTCCAGGACGCCTGCATGAGGTTAAAATATTCCCGCATTCCCACTGTTGCCGCACCCTTTAACATGGCCCTGGGCGGCGGAATGGAAATATGTGTGCACTGCAACAAGATACACGCCGCAGCCGAAACCTACATGGGACAGGTTGAAATGGGTGTAGGCCTTATTCCCGGTGGAGGCGGCAACAAAGAGCTGCTTATCCGGCACCTGGAAGGCCTGCCCGATACCGTAAAAGTGGACATTCAGCCCTTTGTGCAGAAAGCCTTTGAATACATCATGATGGCCACCGTATCTACCAGCGCTAACGAAGCCAAGTCATATAATTTCTTGCGTCCTACCGACATAATTTCCGTAAACCGCGACTTCCTGACTTACGATGCCAAAAATACCGTACTGGGCATGCTGAAACAGGGCTGGCAGCCCCCCGAAGAGAAGCCCATAACCGTTACCGGAAAACAGGGTATGGGAGCCTTAAAAGTGGGCTTAAAAGTATTCGAATGGGGTAACTACATCAGCGAGCACGACATGCTCATAGGTGAAAAAGTAGCTTACGCCTTAACCGGTGGATACATTGAACCCAAAACCAAGGTAAGCGAGCAGTACCTGTTGGATGTAGAGCGGGAGAAATTCCTGGAGCTATGTGCCACGGAAAAAACCCAGGAACGCATCCAACACCTGCTGACCACCGGTAAGCCATTAAGAAATTAAAAGATTAGGAGGGGAAAAGATGAGAGAAGCTGTTATTGTCTCGGGAGTTAGGACCGCTATTGGCAGGGCACCCCGGGGAACACTTAGAAATACCAGGCCTGAAGATATGGGGATTACTGCCATTAAAGAAGCCCTTAACCGCGCCAAGGGATTAGACCCGGAAGAAATAGATGATGTAATCCTGGGCAACTCCTTCCCCGAAGGAGAACAGGGAATGAATATCGCACGTGTGCTGGCCTTGGGTGCCGGCCTTCCGGACCGGGTACCCGGCCTGACAGTCAACCGTTTCTGCTCTTCCGGGCTGAATTCTATCGCCATTGCCGCCAACGCCATCATGACCAACCAGGCGGAGGTGATAATTGCAGGCGGAGTCGAAAGCATGAGCCAGGTACCCATGGGAGGAAACAAGCTTACACCGGATCCCACCCTGGCCGACTACAGGCCAGATATATACATGCCCATGGGCAACACTGCCGAAGTGGTAGCAAACCGCTACGGCATCAGCCGTGAAGACCAGGATAAATTTGCCGCACAAAGCCATGAAAGAGCCGACGCGGCCATCAAAGAAGGAAAATTCGACGATGAGATCGTGCCCCTTACCATTACGGAAAGAACCGTAGGGCCCGACAACAAGATAGTGGAAAAAGAAAAAGTATTTAAAGTGGATGAGGGAGTAAGGCCCGGAACCACGGCGGAAGTACTGGCCAAACTTCGCCCCGCATTTAGCGCCAATGGAAGCGTTACCGCGGGCAACTCTTCCCAAACCAGCGACGGAGCTGCAGCAACGGTAGTCATGTCCGCAGAAAGAGCCAAGCAGCTTAACCTGGAACCAATTGCCGTATTTCGCGGTTTTGCCGTAGAAGGCTGCCCGCCCGATGAAATGGGGGTAGGGCCTTCCGTAGCCATTCCCAAGCTGATGAAACAGACGGGTATGAGCACTAAAGACGTTGACCTTTTTGAGTTAAACGAAGCATTCGCTTCCCAGGCGCTTTACTGTGTTAACAAGCTGGAACTGGACCAGGAGATAGTAAACGTTAACGGCGGCGCCATAGCCCTGGGGCACCCCCTGGGCTGCACCGGTACCAAGCTGACCGTCACCCTGCTTAACGAGCTAAAGCGCAGGAAAGGACGCTACGGCGTAGTTTCCATGTGCATCGGCGGCGGCATGGGTGCTGCCGGATTGTTTGAATTGGCTTAAAGATACCAAAACTACAAAGCGCGCTTTACCAAAGGAGGCCCGCCCCCGGATAACTGCTACCGGGGGTTCGCCTCCTTTTTTTTCTCCAGGGACAGGGGGACAGGTCCATTGTCCCAGGGACAGGGGGACACAGGGACAGGGGGACAGGTCCATTGTCCCACCCCAGGGACAGGGGTTTATTGGGACAATTTACCTGCAGGGGTCTATTGGGACAATGCACCTCCCCCCTTGTCTCTCTACACACTTGACACCAGGGCAAAGCTACAATTTTTGGGTTATTTTATACTTCCTTGCCGCGGGCTTTTCCAATGTTAGTACTACCCCCTGGAACTACCTTTCAAACTTCCAGCTTCCAATAAACACCAGGGGGGAGGAAAATGTTCTTTTAATTCTGACTTCCAATAAGATATCCCCTCTGGTGCTATTAGCTACTTTTATGTTATTCTTATTATACATATAGAATCACCAAAATAATGAAAGCAGGTGAATTTTATGCCCGGGGGAAAAACCGGTAGTTATACCGGAAAAACGTTTATCCTTTATATTTTCATTGCACTGGCAGTCTTGTTTGCTACCGCTGTATTGACCGGGTGCAGTGAAATGAAAGAAGCTATAAAAGATCTTGGACCGGAAACCGGTGAAGAAAGCAGCAATAAAGAAAAAGAGACGGAGCAGAGGAAGCAGGACGATTTAGAAACAAGCAGAGATTTTTACCAGGATAACGATAGCGAAAATAACAAAACAAACAAAGATGCGGAAAAAACAACAGTAAAAAAAGAGCCGCAAGAAGAAGACAAAACAGATAAAACTGTAAGAGGTGAAGAAGAAAAAGAATCAAGTTCGGAGGATAAGCAAGAGGAAAAAGAAGAAAAGCCGGAGGAAGATATTCCCTGGCCGCCTTCTCCCGGCTTTGACGGAAACGAAGAAGTACGCCGTAAAGCTCTTTCCCTGGTAGAAAACAGTCCCGGGCAAGAAAAAGCCCTGGAAGAAATATACGACTGGGTAACACACAACATAAGCTACGATATGGAGAAATACCGGAGATTAAGTGTAAGCATTGAAGGCTACCAACCCGATGCTGGAGAAATCCTTGCCTCAAAAGAAGGCGTCTGCGGGCATTACGCCGAACTTACCAGGCAAATGCTCCTGGCTGTAGGTATAGAAGCCACCTACGAAGACGGGGAAGTTTTAAACAAAGATGGAAGCCGGGAAAAACATGCCTGGAACCACGCTGAAGTTAACGGTAAAACATTAGCACTGGATACTACCTGGGGAGCAGGGCACCGGAGTGAAACAGGCGAATTTGTAAGAATGCCTACTCGCCTGTACCTTACTACCCCACAAGAGCTGGAAAAAATGCAGCAAGACCCGGAATACCACACGCGCCGGAGAAAGGAGCTTCTGGTTGAGAAAGCGGAAAACTCCCCGCCCGAGTTCCTGCCTTCATACGAAGAACAAATTACTTCTGAATTAGAGGTTGCTTCTTCCGAAATTTTGCAGGAAATAGCCCGCTCTGAGGCAAAGAAAATCGGGGGAAAAACGCTGCAATACTGGGAACGGGTATTTGTTCAAGAAGAGGGTATTGATAACAGCTGGATGGACGGGGATCATATATTAAGCAAGTTGAGCGATAGCGATAGCGGTATAACGGGAATAGAAGCCAGCGTATTTACTTCATGGGGTTATCCCCCTGAAACAGATGAAATAATTCGGAATATAAGGCACCAGGTTTCCATGCAAAATTACAATGAAGTGGGAACAGGTATTGTACAGAGGGAGGATCTTATAATAGTGTTTGTCCTGTTTGGCCAAAAACAGGACTATTAACCCTGTCCGCCGTTTAGTAGTATTTCCCGTACTCCCGTCCAAAGAAGAACATGGACAGCACTGCTTCGGGATCCAGGCCAGAGTAGAGCCCGCCCGAGGTACCGAAAATATATCCCCCGCCCGGGGCACCGGCTTCTATGGTGTTTTTCACTACTTCACGCAGCTTCTCCGGGGGCTCCGTCCCGGAGAGGTGTTCCAGGCTAACATTTCCTGCCAGACACACCCGGTGGCCGTAACGCTCTTTTACCTTCCGCAGGGACATTCCCGAAGCAGGTTCTAGGCTGTGCAGGCCGTCAAACATGGAAACCAGGTCAGGAAGCAGAAGTTCCAGATTCCCTTCGGAATGAAAAATCACCGGCAGGCCCAGCCTTTTAATTTCTTTTATTTCTTTTTCCCAGACCGGGAATACTAACTCGCGCAACTTTTCCGGGGAAACAACCGGTCCCTGGCTGTAAGCTATATCATCCCCCAGGATCACCGCCCCGGCGCCTTTGGCCGCTGCATCTTCCACTATTTCCAGGTGTTTCTCCCCTAGCTTTTCCAGCCCGGCTTTAACCTGCCCCGGGCTGCGAACCATGGAGATCATTAGCTGTTCAAAACCGGCAATACTAGACAGTTCCCCCATTGAACCGTCCAACAGGGCAAAAACAAACAGGCCGCTCTGCCGGTGGTAGCGCTCCAGGTGTCTAATGTCGTGCTTTATTCCCGTGTATTCCGCAACCGCCTTCTCCAGGTCCACCGGTGCCCCTGCCGCCCCGGCAAATTCTTTTTCCAGGCGGGGAGAAACACATACGGCATCGATTCCCAGGTTTTCGCGGAAATCTATACGCTCTTTAATATCTATCTTTTTTTTACCGGTCATCTCCCGAATAAGCCCGTCATCGATTACCAGTTCACAGAGCGGCACCCGGTCGGGTTTCCCCAGGTGCAAAGCGGTTCCAACTCTTTCCCTGCTATCCATTATCTATCAGTCATCTCCCATCTTTTCCCGGAATTCCCGGCAGGCTTCCCGGGGCTCCCCTGCTGAAACTACCGCCGATATTACCGCTACCCCTGCAGCACCCACCCGGATCACTTCCCGGGCGTTACCGGCTTCTATACCTCCTATGCCCACCACCGGAAGCTCTACGTCACGACATATTTCCGCCAACCCTTCCACTCCAAGTGGAGAGCCGGCATCATTTTTTGTAGAAGTAAGGTATACCGGACCGGAACCCAGGTAGTCAGCCCCAAGTTTCTCCGCCTCCTTGGCTTCTTCTACATTTCCCGCGGAGACCCCAATTACATATTTATCCCCTAAAATACGGCGGCACTCCGGCAGAGGCATATCCTCTTGCCCGATATGAATGCCGTCAGCGTTAACCGCCAGGGCTACATCCAGGCGGTCGTTAACCACAAACAAGGCTTCATACTCCCATGTTAACTGGCGAAGTTCCTTTCCCGCATCAACCAGCCCGCGGGTAGAAAGCGTTTTGTCCCTGAACTGGACTGCTGTTGCCCCTCCCTGCAGTGCTTCTTTTACTATCTCCCGGTAACTGCGGCCGCGGGAGAGTTCGGGATCAGTAATAACATAGAGCTTTAGCTTTTTCCTTAAATCTCTTCTTGTCTCGTGCCTTCCCTTGTCTTCCACATCAATCCATCTCCCTGTAGTAATATGCCATGTGGTGCAGGCATCCGGTGCCTTGCCCCGGGTTATATCCCTGCTGCAAGCCCAGGTGAACATAATTGTGGGCCTCTTCTGCTGCCCTCTGCATTGCTTTTCCCCTGGCTGTCAATGCAGCCAGTGCCGCTGAATAAGTGCAGCCGGTGCCATGGTTGTTAGTAGTTTCCACCCGGCTTACCCGGGAAAACCTGAAACGGAAACTATCGTAAATAAGGTCGGCTACCTCATCACCCGGGAAATGGCCTCCCTTAATTATTACAAATTCAGGGCCCATCTGATGCAGCTGCCGGGCTGCTTCTTTTATTTTTTCCTCTGTATCCAACTCTTCACCCAGGAGAATTCCGGCTTCAACAAGATTGGGGGTTATCACCAGGGCCTGCGGAAAAATCCGCTCCCGGAGCATTATAAGGGCATCTTCTTCCAAAAGCCTGTCCCCGCTTTTAGCAGCCATAACCGGATCTACTACCAGGTTTTTTACCTCCCATTTCCGGCAGGTATCAGCCACCGCTTCTATTATATCAGCGTTTGCCAGCATTCCCGTTTTAAGAGCGTATACTTTCATGTCTTTAAATATTGCTTCCATCTGTTCTACCACAAAAGAAGAAGGAACCGTATGGATACTTTCCACTCCACGGGTATTCTGGGCCGTAAGTGCAGTAATGGCTGTAGTGCCGTAAACCCTTAGTGCGCTAAACGTCTTTAAATCCGCCTGTATGCCGGCCCCTCCACCGGAATCAGAGCCAGCCACCGTCATAACTACTTTCACAACAATCACCGCCTGTTTTTTAATAATGCTTTTGTAACTGCTCAACTCAATAAATATTTTTTATTTTTCCCTTTAACTGCTCCCTTTATCTCCCCCCAACTTTTCCCGGATGAGTTCCGCTGTTTTCTTCCCGGAAAGAAACATGCCACCAAAAACCGGGCCCATGCGATGGTCTCCAAAAACGGCGTTTACGGCCATTCCCGCTACCAACAGTCCGGGGTATACCTCCCCGGTGTTGCGCACTATGGCTTCTTCTCCGGCTTCAGCCCACATGGAACTTTCACCTTTCGGTTCTCCGCCCGGGATATCCAGTTTATCTTTTATTTTATCCGTTATTACCCTGGCTACACTACAGTCATGCCCGGTAGCATCAACTACCAAACCCGCATCTACCGACATGGGATCTACATGCAGTCCCGCCATTTCCACCGAACTCCAGTTCAAAACCACCCCTGCAACACGTTCCCGGCGAACCAGCAGATCCTCTACACTCATCAAATTAAAAACTTTCGCCCCCGCTTGAACCGCCCGGGCAGCCAAGGCACCTGCAGCTTCCACTGCGTCAGCCGTATAATACCCTTTTTCCCTGTAAGGGCGGCAGGTTATATTCATCTTTTTTAAAACCTCCACGGCTTCTTCCTGCACTACTATCTTATTGAACATCATGCCGCCTCCCCACATACCCCCGCCGGTGCTCAATTTACGCTCAAAAACCGCTGTTTTGTAACCCCACTCCGCCAGGTATACAGCAGCAGTCAGGCCCGCCGGGCCGGCCCCGGCAACAGCTACATCAACCTGCAGGTGGTCCAGCCATTCTTCTGTAAATGTTTCCACTATTGCTCTGGTGATATTCCGGTCTTCCATTAAATAATCTACCTCCTGTTTTTTGGGTATGTTTGGTTTGTCAATAAAAAAAGGACTACGCAGTGATACGTAATCCTTAAATTGACGCCTCCCTACGCTGGTATTACCCAGACAGGCCGGGCTTTAAAACAGCCCACCACTGCACAGGTTCAAAGGGTTGGAAATGCTTCATAGCGCTTTTCCTCTCAGCCCCCGCTCGGGAGCACCCCCGCTTATTTAATTCTATTTAATTCAATGTAAACTATTATAACCTCTCATTTATAAAATGGCAAGTATACGTGTAAAAATATATTTATTTCCTGTGCTGGAATATGTTTTTGATTTTGTAACGGGAATATAATTGGTTTATCACGCATATATATGAGCAATCGGAAAACTATGACCATATAGAAAATATTTATGTTATTGGTGGCCCTGCCGCAGTTAGCAATAAAGCTTACAGAGAAGCAGGCGGCACCGAAAGAGTAGCCGGCGAAGACCGCTGGGAAACAGCAATAAAAATTGCCGACAGGTTTTTCCCGGAACCCTAACAACTAAATAATAAATGGTTCATAATCCACTATCTTTGCTTTACCTGTTTCCAGCAACTTCCTTGCCTTGCCCGGTTTAAACAATACTCAATATTATTCAGCTATTCGACACCACCTCCAGTTATTCCTTCATACTGCCCCCGACAGGTTAGAATTACAACCTTCTTTATGCCCCCCAAGGAAAACAATCGTCTAACGGGCGGTAATATCCTCCAGGCACCCCCACAGGTATTCTTCCATTTTCTCAAATTCCATCAAAAAAGCGTCGTGACCGTGGGGGGATTCCAGTTCATAATAGCGGGCTTCTACTCCACTGCGCCTCAGGTCTACAGCCAAACCCTGGACTTCCTGGGGGTAAAATAGTATATCACTGCTTATGCCCAGGAGGTAAGCAGGACCCCGGATCCGCTTTAACGCCTGCTGGTAGCTGGGATATCCTCTTCCCAGGTCGTGCAAATCCATGGCTTTGGTCAAGTAGAGATAAGTATTGGGATCAAACCTTCTGGTTATTTTGTCGCCCTGGTATTTCAGGTAACTTTCCACAGCAAAATTCTGGTTAAAAGAAAAAGGATTGCCTTCTTCTTGAAACTGCCTTCCAAAACGAAGTTCAAACGAACTATTGCAGCGGTAAGTAATGGTGCCGATTATTCGGGCCAGGGAAAGCCCGTCGTAGGGAAAGTCTTCTCCATAATAATCACCGTTTCTCCAGGCTATATCCCTCATTATTGCATTGCGGGCCACCTGGTTATAAGCAATACCCAGCGGAGACATCCTTCCCGAGCAGGCTATAGCAATAATGCTGTGCACCATTTCGGGGTAGTTTAAGGCCCATTCCAGGGCCTGCATCCCCCCCATAGAACCGCCTATAACTGTAAGCAATTTCTTAATATCCAGGTAATCCAGCAGCACTTTCTGTAGCCGCACCATGTCCCTTGTGGTTACTACGGGAAAACTCATGGCAAACGGTCTGCCATTTTTGTCCGGCGAAGAGGGACCGGTAGTGCCGTAGCAACCTCCCAGAACATTGCTGCAAATAACAAAATACCGTTTGGTATCCACTGCTTTACCCGGGCCCACCAGGGGTTCCCACCAGCCTTTTTCTTTCCCCTCCGGGTTTGGACCTCCCACCAGGGAACCGCCGGTAAGGGCATGTGCTATATAAATAACATTATCCCTGTCATCACTTAATTCTCCATAAGTCTGGTAGTTAACGGTAAGGGAATAAAATACTTCTCCGCTTTCCAACACAAAGCCGCTTCCTGGAAAATCAAAAGTAACGCTGTATTCTCCTTCGTGAGAAGGGTAAAGTCCGGGAGACACACTATTCTTTTCAACTTTTACATAAAAATCCTCACGGTGCTCTTTCCTCCGGCTGGTTCTATCACTCATAATATCCAGACTGCCCCTCCTTTCCACCGGAAAATAGCTGGAGGCCAACCTGAGCAGTTACCATTGAGCTTCTTTTTAACGTAATATTATAATAAATATTATAATATTACGTTCTCGTTTTATTTATGGCCTGCTCCAAATCGGCAATAATGTCTTCTACATTTTCCAGGCCAACGGAAAGGCGAACATAATCATCGGTTACCCCTGTTGAAAGCTGTTCTTCCCGGGTTAATTGCTGGTGAGTAGTAGAGGCCGGGTGAATAATCAGGCTCTTGGCATCACCAATATTGGCCAGATGGGATAACAGGCGCACCGATTCTATAAGCTTGATCCCGGCGGGGCGCCCTCCTTTAATTCCAAAGCCAACTATAGCGCCAAACCCTTCCGGCATGAACTTTACAGCCCTCTCGTGGTCGGGGTGGCCTGGCAATCCGGGATAGTTGACCCATTCCACAAACGGGTGTTTTTCCAGCCACCGGGCTACTTCCAGGGCATTGCGGGAATGCTGCCTCATCCTCATGGGGAGCGTCTCCAGCCCCTGCAGGAAAAGAAAAGAGTTAAAAGGGGAAAGACAGGTTCCCAGATCGCGCAGCAATTGAACCCGGGCTTTTATAATATACGCTATCCCGGGTGCAACGGCTTTCTCGTGGTTCCCAAACGTTTCCCAGTAACTTACCCCGTGGTACGAAGGATCCGGTTCCACCAGTTCCGGGAATTTCCCGTTGTTCCAGTTAAACTTCCCTAAATCCACAATAGCTCCCCCTATACTGGTTCCATGCCCCCCGATAAACTTGGTCAACGAATACACCACCAGGTCTGCTCCAAGTTCTACCGGCTTTAACAGGGGAGGGGGAGTAACCGTATTATCTACTACCAGAGGTATCCCGTAGCTATGCGCTATCTCAGCAATAGCCGGAAAATCATCTACGTTGTTCTTGGGGTTGCCTACAGATTCAGTATAAACCATACGGGTATTTTCATCTATAGCGGATTCTACGTTCCCCGGATGGGAAGTGTCTACAAAACGTACTTCTATACCCATGCGGGCCAGGGTATAGTGAAACAGGTTGTAAGTGCCCCCATAAAGATAGCTGGTAGATACTATATTCTGGCCGGCCCGGGCAATATTGAGAACTGCAAGGGTGATAGCCGACTGCCCCGAAGACACAGCCAGGGCGCCGGTTCCCCCGTCCATCTCTGCCAGCCTTTTTTCCAGCACATCGCTGGTAGGATTCATCATGCGGGAATAAATATTGCCAAATTCCTTTAACCCGAATAGGTTGGCAGCATGCTCTACAGAATTAAAAACATACGATGAGGTTTGATATACAGGCACCGCGCGTGAATTGGTAACAGGATCGGGATTTTGTCCACCGTGCAAGGCCAGTGTCTCCAGGTAATTATAAGTATTCTCCATAATGCTTGACCTCCTTATTTTAATCGAGAATAACTTAATCGATAAAAATTTTACCCATAATCAGGTAATTATTAATTTATAGTAATACTATAGCCTTAATAGAGATTTAAATAACATTATAGCACAGCATAAATATCAAAACAACCGTTTTAACCGGTTAACCAGGAAGTAAGTACGAACCGCTTTGAGAGGTGAGAGGTGAGAGGTGAGAGGTGAGAGGTGAGAGGTGGGAAGTTAGAGGTGAGAAGAAAACCCCCTTTCAAGATACAAGAAGCAAGATAAAGCCCCCCCACCATATCTTCCTCCCCCACCAGGGGGGAGGAAGATGTGGTGGCGTCAATGTGGAGGCTACTTAACACCAGACGGAGAAGCAAGAAGCTTTGTCCTGTGGTAAAGTAAGCCGAGGGTTGTGTTTATACCGGCAGCGAGCATTGATTTGCTATATCAAACGCGCGCAGCGGCTGAAGATAAGCCGCGGCAACTGTTTGAGCAGGCTTTAGCCTGCGAGTTTTGCCGCGGCCTGA